>JBOGDG010000014.1:0-17267 GCA_050701655.1 Micromonosporaceae bacterium | reverse complement strand
CCGCCGACCCGGACGGGGGTTGGCCCGCACCAGGAGCCCACGGCGACAGACCACCCGGCGGCCGACCTCCCGGAGCCGCGCCCGATGGCCGGGCCACGGGCGCATCGCCCGGACGCGTGACGCCACCTGACGGCCCAATGCCAGGACCCGCAATCGGTGGTGCACCCCGCCGCCCGGGCGCGGTCGGGCCCTCCGAGTCGTCGCCTGGCGGGGGCGTGGGGTCTATGTCCGGGAGGTCCGCGCCGAGGAGGTTGATGTTGTCGCTGAGGTTGTAGAGGTGGTTGTTGAGTGCCTCGACGTACGGGCGGGCGACGCGGGTGGGGCCGTCGGTGTACGGGGAACTCGTACGCCAGGTCTCGGTACGGCCGTCGCCGTCGGTGTCCGGTGCGGTCCGTGCCGCATCCACATTGCGGCGAGCGGTCTCGATCGCAGCGGAGGCGGCGACCAGGGTGTGGCCGTTGTTGAGGAGGGCGTCGGCGACGACCTGAGCCTCTCCGATCGCGCTCTGGAGCCGCCGCATCAGCGCGGGGGCGGCGTACTGCGACGAGTAGACCGCGTCCACCTCGGACAGCTCGCGCGAGAGCGCGTCCGCGAAGCCGGCCAGCTCCCGGCCACGCCCCAGCAGCCATTCACCCACGGCGCCCACCGCGCCGGGGTCGTCGGCGTAGACCAGCTCGCGGAGCGCCTCGTACATCAGGATGGGCAGTGGGATCTGGCCGCCGCCGTCGCGGGTGTCTGCCATGGAACGGCCTCAGTCGGTGGTGCCGTGCACACCGTCGGCGTTGTCCGCGTCGGTCGCGGTATGGCCGGTGATCACCCCACGGCCGGTGTCGCGCAGTTTGCGTACCAGATCGGCGATGTCGACGGTCACCTCCCCGGCACGGTAGAGCGCCGCGTCGTGGCGCAGACCGAGTCGGCGGCCGCCGGCCAGGCGTGCGTCCTTGCCGATCACTGTCGAGGCGCCCTCGGGCACCTTGTCGAACGCTTTTGAGATCCCGTCTGCGGCGCGACCGACTCGATTGAGCCACGAGTCGAGACCCGTAACGTCGAGTCGTGTCACCTTGCCGCCGCTGCCTGCCGTGTCGACCATGCTCCCCGTCCCCAGGTCCGGACTCCCCTATCGCGACAAAACCGTACCGGAGGTGCGTCACCGTAGGCGACCCTCAATGTGCTGGCTGTGGATAACTCCACGGGCTCCGGGAGCGGCGGGGCGCCGCAGCGGACGACGGCGCCCGCAGGGACTTCCGGGCGTACGGTGAACTAGCTAACTTATTACTTCCGGGTAAGGTAACTGGCGAGTAGGTATTGGATGGACCATCCAACGGCGCCGATCGAGCGAGTGATGCGTATGTCGACCAGCCGGGGCCCCGCCGCGGGCCGTGCACGTGACGCGATGGGCTTCGGCCTGGCGATCCTCAATCGGCTCGCCAGGTTCAGGGGGCTCGACCAGTTCGGGCTCCGCAAGCCCACCGAGCGGGTGGTCTTCGAGGCCACCAGGACCGGATTCAAGACGCTCGGCGCCGCCAGCCGTACGTTCAAGGAAGTCACCAAGCTGGCACAGCCGGCGCGGCTGCCCGCCGCCAGCGGCAGCGGACTGTTCGACCTGACGCCGACCGACGACCAGAAGATGGTCATCGAGGTGGTCAAGGAGTTCACCGACGAGCAGCTGCGTCCGGCCGCGCATGACGCCAACGAGGCGGCCAAGGCGCCGATCGAGCTGCTCGAAAAGAGCAATGAGCTGGGGCTGAGCCTGATCGGCGTACCCGAGGAAGTCGGTGGCGCCGGGGACGAGCGGTCGGCGATGACCAGCGTGCTGGTCGCCGAGACCCTGGCGAGGGGCGACATGGGGCTCGCCGTGGCGTGCCTGGCACCGACCGCGGTCAGCACCGCACTCACGCTGTGGGGCGACGAGCAGCAGCAGGCCACTTATCTTCCGGCCTTCGTCGGGGACGAGGTGCCGGGCGCGGCGCTGGCGATCCTGGAGCCGCAGCCGCTGTTCAACCCGTTCTCGCTCACCACCAAAGCCAGGCGTACCGCCCAAGGCTTCACCCTCGACGGCATCAAGTCGCTGGTGCCCCGCGCCGCGGAGGCCGAGCTGTTCGTGATCGCGGCGGACCTGGAAGACCACGGGCCGGCGCTGTTCCTCGTCGAGTCGTCCACGGAAGGGCTGGTCGTGGAGGCGGAGCCCGCGATGGGGCTGCGCGCGGCGAGCATGGGGCGGGTCGTACTCGAGGAAGTGAGACTGCCCGGCACCGCGCTGCTCGGTGAGCACACGCCCCAGGCGTACACGGAATGCGTTGATCTGTCGCGGCTGGCGTGGTGCGCGCTGGCCGTCGGCACCGGGCAGGCCGTGCTCGACTACGTCATCCCCTATGTGAATGAAAGACACGCCTTCGGCGAGCCGATCAGCCACCGGCAGTCGGTGGCGTTCATGGTCGCCAACATCGGGATCGAGCTGGACGGGATGCGGCTGGTGACCTACCGCGCCGCGAGTCGGGCCGCGCAGGGCAAGCAGTTCGCGCGGGAGACCGCGCTGGCGCGCCGGCTGTGCACCGAGCGCGGCATGCAGATCGGCAACGACGGTGTACAGCTGCTCGGCGGGCACGGGTTCGTCAAGGAGCATCCGGTGGAACGGTGGTACCGCGACCTGCGGTCGATCGGCGTGATGGAAGGCGGGTTGCTGGTCTGATGATCAATCTCGAGGTCCCGAAGAAGCTCAAGTCGTTCATCAACACGGCCCACCAGGCCGCGGCGCAGTACGTCAGACCGATCTCCCGGAAGTACGACCTGGCCGAGCACACGTACCCCAGAGAGCTGGACATGTTCGCCGCGATGGTCGACGGCATGGACGCCTCCGGCGAGGGCTCGGGCGCCGGCGCCACGGGGGTACGCCGTACCGAGAAAACCGAGGGCGTCAAGAACGGCAGCAACATGTCCAGCGTGCTGTCGGTGATGGAGATGTCCTGGGGCGACGTCGGGCTGATGCTGACGATGCCGCGGCAGGGGCTCGGCAACTCGGCGATCGCGTCGGTCGCCAACGACGAGCAGCTGGAGCGGTTCAAGGGCGTCTGGGCGTCGATGGCGATCACCGAGCCCGAGTGCGGCTCCGACTCGGCCAACATCCAGACCACCGCGAAACTGGACGGCGACCACTACGTACTCAACGGGGAGAAGATCTTCGTCACCTCCGGGGAGCGCTCGGACGCGGTGGTGGTGTGGGCGACCCTGGACAAGTCGAAGGGCCGGGCCGCGATCAAGTCGTTCGTGGTCGAGAAGGGCACCCCCGGCATGGAGGTCGTACGGTGCGAGCACAAGCTCGGCATCCGCGCCTCCGACACCGCGACCATCCGGTTCGAGAACTGCCGAGTGCCCGCCGCGAACCTGCTCGGCAGCCCGGAGATCGACACCGACAAGGGCTTCGCCGGGGTGATGCAGACCTTCGACAACACCCGGCCGCTGGTCGCCGCGATGGCGGTCGGAGTGGCTCGGGCCGCGCTCGAGGAGACCCACCGGATCCTCACCGGGGCCGGCGTCGACATCAACTACGACAAGCCGATCCACCTGCTGCAGGCCGCGGCGGCGACGTACATCGCTCTCGAGTCGGACTGGGAGGCGGCGTACCTGCTCACCCTGCAGGCGGCGTGGATGGCCGACAACAACCAGCCCAACTCGCTGCAGGCGTCGATGGCGAAGGCGAAGGCCGGCCGGGTCTGCACCGAGATCACGCTGCGCTGCGTGGAGCTCGCCGGCAGCACCGGCTACTCGGAGCGCACCCTGCTGGAAAAGTGGGCCAGAGACTCCAAGATTTTGGACATTTTCGAGGGTACGCAGCAGATCCAGCAGTTGATCGTGGCGCGTCGCCTGCTCGGCAAGTCCTCCGCCGAGCTGAAGTAGCCAGTAGCTCGCATACGGCAGGCGTAACGTGAAGTCAATCTTGTGGTACGCCGGGCTACCGACCAGTATGTCCGTATCTGAGTGAGCCCTTGGGGGTGAGACACGATGCGGGTACGCGACGCGATGAGCACCGTGGTGCTGTCGATCGGACCAGACCACACGCTGCGCCAGGCCGCGCGGCTGATGTCCACCCGCAAGGTCGGCGCCGCCGTGGTGATCGACCCCGACTCCTTCGGGATCGGCATCATCACCGAGCGGGACCTGCTCGACGCGCTCGGCGCCGGCCAGGACCCCGAGGTGGAGCGCGCCTCCGCCCACCTCACCCGCGACCTGGTGTTCGCCGGTCCGGACTGGACGCTCGAAGAGGCGGCGGCCGCGATGGTACGCGGTGGCTTCCGGCACCTGATCGTGATCGAGAACGACGAGGTGGCCGGCATCATCTCCGTACGCGACATCGTCCGGGTCTGGTCCCAGCAAGGCGTCACCGCCCGGTAACGGTTGCATGCTAAAGTGCATGCATGACGAACGTACAGGTACGGGATGTACGCCCCGAGGTGGTCGAGGCGCTAAAGGCGCGTGCCTCCACGCGACGCCAGAGTCTGCAGGCCTACCTACACGATCTTCTCGAAGCCGAGGCGGCCGTGGAGACCAACCGCCGGCTCCTCGAGTTAGTGGCTCGCCGTGCCAGCTACGCCGGCGACTTAGATGAAACCGCCGAAATCGTTCGCCAAGCGCGTGCCGAACGAGATGCTCGGCTGACGTGAGCCCCAACCCGCTCGTCGTCATCGACGCCTCCGTGCTGATCCACGCGCTCACCAGTTTCCATGACTCCGGCGTCCGCGTCCGCGCCGCCCTCACCGGCGCCCGGCTCGCTGCGCCCGAGCACCTCCTCATGGAGACCTTCCACGGCATTCGTGGTCTTCAGCTGGGCGGAAAGCTCGATGTCGACGGTGCGCAGCTCGCCGTGGACATTCTCGGACTGATGCCCGTCGAGCTCGTGCCGTCGGCGCTACTGCTACCGCGGATGTGGCAGCTGCGGAACAACCTCACGGGATACGACGCGGCATACGTGGCCGCCGCTGAGCGGCTCCAAGTCCCGTTGATCACCGGCGACCGGAAGCTGGCCGCCGCGACCGGGCCGCAGTGTCAGATCATGGTGCCGTGAGTCGGTGGCGCTGCCCGGAGTGTGACCGGGAGTTCGGGCGTACGAATCAGTCGCACGTGTGCGTACCGGGGTGCACTGTGGACGAGTGCTTCGCCGGGCGGGCAGCGTACCAGCGGGAGCTGTACGAGCGGATCGTGGCCGACATCGCCGAGCTCGGGCCGTACCACGCCGACGTGGTGCAGGTCGGCGTCTTCCTCAAGCACCTGCGTACCTTCGTGGAGGTACGCCCCAAGGCGCGGTCGCTGTGGTTGGCGCTGGTGCTGCCGGATCCGGTCGAGGATCCCCGGATCTCGCGCCGGCTGCCGGTGTCGGCGGGGCGCGTCGTACACATCGTCAAATTGACCACCCCTGACCAGTACGACTACCAGCTCCGCGAGTGGCTCACGGAGGCGTACGACGCGGCGGGGATCTGACGGGCTGTGGGTTTGTGGTCGATTCGCTGTCTCCCGTCCGGCGGTGACCACGGAACGACCACAAACCTCCCGTGAGCCCACACCCGGGCGGCGCTAGCCCTGGGAGGCTTTGCGTTCGGCTTTGATCACGGCCAGCACGGCGTTGATCAGCGCGAGGTGGGTGAACGCCTGCGGGAAGTTGCCCAGGTGGCGGCCGGTACGCGGGTCGATCTCCTCGGCGTACAGCTGGATCGGGCTGGCGTACGAGAGCAGCTTCTCGCAGAGTGACCGGGCCCGCTTCAGCTCGCCGATCAGCACCAACGCCGACACCAGCCAGAACGAGCAGATGGTGAACGTACCCTCCTCGCCGGAGAGCCCGTCCTCGGTCTGGTCGACCCGGTAGCGCAGCACCAGGCCGTCTTCGGTGAGCTCGTCGGCGATCGCGAGCACGGTGTTGCGCACCCGTTCGTCGTCGGGGGGCAGGAAGCCGAGCTGCGGCAGCAGCAGCACCGAGGCGTCCAGCGCCTTGGTGTCGTAGTGCTGGGTGAACACGCCGCGCTCGTCCAACGCGTTGGCGAGGATGTCGGCCTTGATCTCCTCCGCCGCCTCCCGCCACTCCACGGCCAGCTTCTCCTCGCCCCGGCCGTCGGCGAGGCTGGCGCCGGCGCTGGCCGCCATCCAGCAGGCCGCCTTCGACGAGGTGAAGTGCTGCGCCCCGGAGCGCACCTCCCAGATCCCCTGGTCGGGCTCGCGCCAGCGCTCCAGTGCGCGTTTCACCTGAGTCTGCACGATCTCCCAGAGCCGGTCGTCGATGCGGTGCCGGTCGCGACTGTAGAGCGCGATCGAGCCCACCACGGCGCCCCACACGTCGTGCTGCTGCTGCTTGAAGGCGGCGTTGCCGATCCGTACGGGGCGGGCGTCGTCGTACCCGGAAAGGTGGTCCAGAGTGGACTCCTTGAGGGTACGTTCGCCGTCCACGCCGTACATGATCTGCAGGTCGCCGCCCTCGGCGCCGGCGACGTCGGCGACGAAGTTGAAGAAGTCGTTCGCCTCCCAGTCGAAGCCGAGCGCGTACAACGCCCAGAGGGTGAACGTGGAGTCGCGGATCCAGCTGTAGCGGTAGTCCCAGTTGCGTTCGCCGCCCGGCGTCTCCGGCAGCGACGTGGTGGCGGCGGCGACCATCGCCCCGGTGGGCGCGAAGATCAGCCCCTTCAGGGTGAGCGCCGAGCGCTGCAGGAAGCTACGCCACGGGTGGTCCGGGAAGCGGCCGCGGTCCAGCCAGTGCTGCCAGTGGTGGGAGGTCCAGCGCATCCGCCGGCGCGCCTCGTCAAGCGTGTGGGGCGCCGCATGCTCGCTCCAGGACAGCGCCACGAACCGGGAGTCGCCCTCCTTCAGCAGGGTACGGGCGGTGGCCTGCGACCCCTCGAACCCGACGTTCAGGTCGGTGGTCATCCGGAGTGGGCGCGGCACTTTCTTGGCGGTGGCCAACGCCTCGTGGTAGCCCTCGCCGGTGTACGCCCACACGGCGGGCTGCTGGCCGTAGTTGAAGGACGGGTTGCAGTCCATCCGCACCTGGACCTGGCCGGTGACGCACTCGATCATCCGCAGCAGTACGTGGTCCGCGTCGTAGTCCGTGGGCGCGCGCCGGTGGGTCTCGGAGCGATCCGTCTCGTGGTGCCACGGCCCCATCAGCAGCGCGTCGCGCACCACCAGCCATCCGCCCGGTGTCCACCAGCTGGTCTCCAGCACCAGGGTGCCGGGGATGTAGCGGCGCGCCGCCGGCACGTCGACGCCGGTGGGATGGATCCGGAACGCGCCGGCGTCGCGGTCGAGGATCGCCCCGAACACACTCGGCGAATCCATCCGTGGCAGGCACAGCCACTCGATCCCGCCGTTGGGTGCGACCAGGGCGGTGGTCTCGCCGTCGGAGAGGAAACCGTAGTCGCCGATCGCGGGGAATTGACCGGCTCCCACGGGACCCTCCTCCAGGTACTGGCCAGGCATGCGGACACCTCCTGATCACGATTCTGCTCGCGGCGATGCTCAGGGACCAGCCGTACGCCCGAACGGAGCAATGCTCAGATCCTCGGCGGCCCGGCTCGGAGCCGCCCCCGGGCGTACGCCATCACATCGCCCTCCATCGCGTTCCAGTCGGCCTCCAGCCACCAGGTGGCGCCCGCCTCGGCCCACCCCCGTACGGTGTCGGCGCCGCCGCCCGGGTCGGTGGTGCCCTCCACCACCACGTCGTACGCCCCCGCGCCGGCGCCGCGCTCCGCCTCGATCCACCGCACTCCCTCGGCCAACTGCTCCGGGCTCGCCTCGCCCTGCTTGCCCTCCGGGGTCGCGTAGTTGGGCAGCCAGCCGTCCCAGCGCGCCGCGCGCCGCATCGAGATCGGCTTCGGCCACAGCCCGACCACCCAGATCGGGATCCGGGGACGCTGCACCGGGGGCGGCGGCGGGAAGAACGTGGACTCCCGCACCTCGTGGTGCTTGCCGTCGTACTGGAAAGGCTCGCCGGACCACAGCCCGGCCAGGATCGCCAGCCCCTCGTCGACCTTCTCGGCGCGCACCTTGCGACCCTCGTCGGTCTCGAACGCGGTCCACCCCGGGTGCACCGCGCCCAGCCCGACCGACAGGGTCACCCGCCCACCGGAGAGGTTGTCCAGCGTCGCCGCCTGGCCGGCGAGATCCCACGGCTTGCGGCGCGCCAGCGGCGTCAGCATGGTGCCGAGCCGGATCCGCTCCGTACGCATCGCGGCAGCGGTCAGCGCTACCCAGGCGTCGATCCCCCAGACCGACTCCCACATGAAGAAACCGTCCCAGCCGGCGCCTTCGGCGATCTCGGCCAACTCCGCCGCGGCGCGTGCATCGCCCATCGGCAATACGAATCCGTACCTCATAAGGCGGAACATAACGGCGCGGTGTGACAAGAAATGCGGTCCCAAACCACGGACAACCCCTGGCAGTCCGTGGCCGTCACTTCTACGGTTGGTATTCGAGTCCTTCCACCCGGGGGCCGTGGGTGGTGGGGCGTTGGCTCACGACCCGGGGAGGGGCCGATGGGCGAGGAAGTTCAGCCGCGTACGTACTCCCGCGAGGACCGGCAGCGCTACCGCCAGAAGGTACGCCGTTGCCTGGACGTGTTCGCGCTGATGCTGAACGACTTCCGCTTCGACACCGACAAGCCGCTGACCGGGCTCGAGATCGAGCTCAACCTGATCGACGGCGAAGCCGACCCGGCGATGAAGAACGCCGAGGTCCTGGAACACATCGCCAACCCGGCCTTCCAGACCGAGCTGGGACAGTTCAACCTCGAGGTCAACATGCAGCCCCGGCTGATCGGCGGCGACGGCTTCCTCGACTACCTCACCGACGTACGGGCCAGCCTCAACGACGCCGACGACCGGGCCGCGAAGTCCGAGGCCAGCATCGTGCTGATCGGGATCCTGCCCACCCTGATGGAGCGCCACTCGATCCTGGAGAACCTCTCCGTCAGCACCCGCTACCGGATCCTCAACGAACAGATCATCGCAGCCCGGGGCGAGGACATCTACATCGACATCCGGGGCGGACCGGAGCGGCTGCAGATGTTCACCGACTCGATCGCCCCAGAGGCGGCGTGCACCAGCATCCAGTACCACCTGCAGGTCGCGCCGGAGACGTTCGCCAACTACTGGAACGCCTCGCAGGCGATCGCCGGGGTGCAGGTCGCGCTCGGCGCCAACTCGCCTTTCCTGTTCGGCAAACAGCTGTGGGCCGAGACCCGGATCGCGCTGTTCGAACAGGCCACCGACACCCGGCCGGAAGAGCTGAAAGCTCAGGGGGTACGCCCGCGCGTGTGGTTCGGCGAACGCTGGATCACCTCGATCTTCGACCTGTTCGAGGAGAACGTACGGTACTTCCCGCCGCTGCTGCCGATGTTCTCCGACGAGGACCCGGTGGCGGTGCTGGAGTCCGGCGGCACCCCCCGGCTCGCGGAGCTGCGGCTGCACAACGGCACCGTCTACCGCTGGAACCGACCGGTGTACGACATCATGAACGAGCGCCCCCACCTGCGGGTCGAGAACCGCGTACTGCCCGCCGGGCCGACCGTGATCGACATGCTCGCCAACGGCGCGTTCTACTTCGGACTGGTACGGATGCTCGCCGAGGCCGACCGTCCGATCTGGACCCAGATGACGTTCAGCGCCGCCGAGGAGAACTTCCACTCCGCGGCCCGCGACGGCATCGACGCCGGCGTCTACTGGCCCCGACTCGGCGAACGCTCGGTCACCGACCTGGTGCTCGATCACCTGCTGCCGCGGGCGTACGAGGGGCTGGACCGCTGGGGCGTCGCGCCGGCGGTACGCGATCGGCTGCTCGGCATCATCGAAGGCCGCTGCACCACCGGCCGCAACGGCGCGACCTGGCAGACCGCGATGACGCAGAAGCTCGCGGCGCGCCACAAGAAAGGCCGCATCCACGCGCTGCACGAGATGCTCAAGCGGTACGTCGAGCTGATGCACAGCAACGAACCCGTACACACCTGGCCGCTGACCTGACCCCACCCGCCCTGCCCCGGCCGGCGCGGCCCGGCCGACTTGGTAGGGCAAACGGTCGTTCCATAGCGGGCATTACGGACACGGGAACGACACTTTGCCCCACCAAGTCGCGCGTGGCGATCAGAAGAGTGGGCCGGTGAGGGTGAGGCCGATGTCGGTGGTGGCGTACAGCACGAAGACCAGCAGCGCCGCGCCGGCCAGGCTGGTGTCCTTCATGAAATGCACCATATCCAGCTGCTTCTCCTGGGGGTCGGTGACCGTCCAGAAGTTGTGCATCACCACGGCGGTCGACAGCAGGAAGGCCGCCAGCAACAGCGCCCCCAGGTCACCCCACACGCCGAGCAGCACCATCAGCGCGCCGACTATGATCATGGCGCCGCTGCCGAGCACGGCCAGCCGAGCCGCGGGGACCTTCTTGGATTTGGCGTAGCCGGCCATCGCGTCGGTCTGGGTGAGATGCGCGAAGCCGGAACCGAGAAAGACCAGCGCGAACAGGATACGGCCGATTAGAGCGACGATCTCCATATTGACCTCCGGGTTGAGGCGTACGCGAGCCCTCCCGCACCGCAGCCGACACCCCCGTACGGACCGGGCATCGCAATCTGATTGAGCATTACATTACCGCCGATCGGACCCGATTTCTGTCCGGGCGACCGGTTTTCTTGATCAGCGTTTCCGCCGGGCAGCGCCTGAGCCCGGGGCCGGGCGATCAGCTCCGGGTCGGGGGCTCCGCCGTGGGGAAGTCCGGATCGTCGTCGTCGCCGAACAGCGACCACTTGCGACGTTCGGGGCGCTCGGGGCGTGGCGTGGGCGCGGGGCGGAAGGTCGCGCCGCGTACCGGCTCGTCGTCGCCCTTGATCTGCTCCAGCCAGCGCTCCTCCTCGGCCCACTCCGGGTGGTCGGGCGCCGGCTCTGCCGCGCTGGGGCTGGGCTCGTCGGCGGTCTGAGCCTCGGGCTGTGGATCCGGTGCACTGGGCGCAGGCTCGACCGTCGGCAGCGCCTGGGTCGCGGTGGTGTCCGGCGCGGGCGCACTGTGCCGCCCGAACCGGAACCTCCGCTTACGCGGCTGCTCCGGGCTGGGCTCGGGCGACGGCTCCGGCTCCGGCTCCGGGCTGGCTGCCGGCTCCGGGCTGGGCGCGAGCTCCGCCGGCTCGGGGTGGGGAGCCGGCTTCGGGCGGGGTGACGGCCGCTCATGACGCGGTGACGGCTGCTCGTGTTGGGTTAGCGGTCGCTCGTGGTGGGGTGCTGGCCACTCCTGGTGGGGTGCCGGCAGTTCCGGGTGGGGCGCCGGTGGCGGCAACGGCATGGGCTCAGCCGGTACGGGAGAAGCCGACTCCGGATCGGCGACCCGCCAAGCGGGTGCGTTCAGCGGCGGACCGTCCACATCGGACCACGGCGACGCCGACGCAGCCTCCCACGGCTGGGGATCCGGCGACGCCGGAGCCGGCTCCCACGGCTCCGGATCCGTCGACGTCGACGCAGGCTCCCACGGCTCCGCCGTCGACATCCCCGGCTCGGGCTCGGTCGCGGCCGGCCCCGACTCGATCTCGCCGCGGAAGTCGTACGGCTCGGGCTCGTCCGGGGCCGACTCGACTCGCGGCAACATCGCCGTCTCCTCGGCCGCCCCGTCCGGCGCCGGAGCCTCCGGGACCGGAGCCTCCGGGACCGCTGCATCCGGGGCCGCCGTTTCCGAAGCCGCCGCGTCCGGCGTACCGGCGGATTCTTCGGCCAGGGGGCGGTCGATCGCCGAGACCAGCAGCGAGCCCAGTAGCCCGGTCAGTACGGCGTACGGCGCGGCCAGGTACGGCAGGAACTGTTCGCCGGTCTCGGGTCGGGTGCCTGGCCCCGCGACCAGGTACGCCACCGCGAGCAGCAGGGGGCCGGGGGCACCGCAGACCGCCACCGCGACCCGGTTGAGCCCCTGCTGCTTGGCCAGCCATGCGATACCGGCGCCGAGCGCGAGCGCGGCCAGCAGCATCGGCGCCATCACCAGGAACCAGCCAGGGCTGGACTCGCCGATGCTCCAGATGCCGAGCCGGGTCGCGTCGGGCTCGGTGCCGGTGATCAGGGCGACCACCACCGAGATCAGCGCCACCAGCCACAGCCAGCCGGTGGTGGCGATCGCGTTCCACGCCAGCGGCTTGCCCAGCAGTACGCCGACCGCGACCACCGCACCGAGCAGTACGCCGAGCACGGCGATCCGCGCGGCGGTGGTCGCCGGGTCGGGGTCGCTGGCGAGCTGGGCGTACCGGGCGGGGATCGCCGCCAACGGTACGGTGACCAGCGTGCCGACCGCGGCGACGGCGGCGATCACTACCTGCAGCCACGCCGAGTCCGGCAGCCCGGCGGACCGCGTCACCTGGCCGCCCGCGATAGCGCCGATCACCACGGAGCTGGCGGAAAGCCAGCACACCCAGGTCAAATTGGCCGGCCACGCGATATCGGCGGACGCGCCGAAATCCTTGGTCCACAACAGAACCGCCAGGCCGTACGCGATGCCGAGTTGCGCCGCTCCGGCAGCCGCGGCGACGCCGAGTGTGGTCGCCAGCGGCTTCACCCACACAGGTACCCGCATGAGGCCGGAGAGTACGCGCCCCGGTCGATGCCGGGCCACCCGCGTACCCCCTGGTCAGCCCCGAGATGATCACGACCTGAACCGTTACGGCCACGTTTCGTCATATCCCCGGCGCCCGACCCCTCGCACCTTGACACGTACGGGTAATCGGGTTGCGCGAAATCTCCCCTCGCGGTCCCGATTTACGCCATCATGGCGCGCGTTGCGATATTTCCTGGTAGGGCTGGTCTGACTGCTTTGTCTAAAGCATCATGAAGACAGTCCGACGAGTAGGAGGCGTCATGCTCTGGACAATCATCGGTGCGCTGGTTCTCGGCACCATTCTCGGCATCATCGGCCGGCTGATCGTGCCCGGTAAGCAGAACATCCCGTGGTGGCTGACCATCGGGGTCGGTATCCTCGCCGCATTCGTAGGCGGCTGGATCTACCAGACAATGGGCGGTGGGGCGACCGGCGGCATCGACTGGATCAAGCTGTTGATCCAGATCGTGGTGGCGGCGGTATTCGTGTTCCTCGCCGCCGGCCTGTGGGGACGTAGGGGGAAGGTGTCATCCTGAGCCGCGGCGCGGTCCCCGGGGCAGTGTCCACAGGGGAGCCGGCGGCGTAGCAGAGACACGTCAGACAACCGAGCCGCCCAGTCCATCGGCACACCACCGGTGGGTTGGGCGGTTCGCTGTGTACGGGCCCACGCAACCGAATGCCAGCCCGCGCCCGAAAACCAGCCGAGGCTCAGTGCAGCGGCCGGAGCCGGCGAGCCGCCCGGATAGCCACCACCCATGGCTGATCGGACAGCTCGCCAACCCGCTCGGCCGACACCGTCATCGACAGCACGCTGCCTGGTGCCACCGGCCGTTCCAGACCGAGCCGCGACGCCAGCCGCTCGGCGCTCGCCGCGTCCAGCTCGTCGGCGACGTGGACGAACACCGGCAACTGCTGGCCCGGCTCGCCGCCGCCGACCTCCGCCGCGAGGGTCGGGTCCAACTTGGCGTACTCCACGCCGGCCCCTTACCCGGCCTCAGAGCTGGTCAACCGCGAGCAGGCCGTACCCCCAGGCGGGGTGGAACTGGCCGGACTGCCCGCCAGGCACGGCACTGGCGCCGGCCAACCGCTGCCGTAGTTTGTCCGGCTCCCAGGTCGGGTCCTGCTGCAGCAGCAGTGCCACCACGCCGGCCACGAACGGCGAAGCCATGCTGGTGCCGGCCAACATCACGTGCGTACCGTCGAGCACCAGCCGGCGCGGGAAGTCGGCATCCCGCGACAGCGACGCGGCGATCATCGCCCCCGGCGCGGCCAGGTCCGGTTTCGGGTGGCCGTCGCGGCGCGGCCCCTCCGAGGAGAAGTCCGCGATGTCGTCCAGCTCCAGGCCGAGCTGCCGCGGGTTGCCGTCGATGTCGGTCCAGAAGATCTTCGTGGTGTACGCCGCCGCGGTGACCGCGGCGGTGGCGCAGCCGGGCGAGCCGACCTTGACCGCGTCGTCGACGTACCGGCCGGTGAACTGGGCGGGCGCGTCCGGGTTGGACAGGATCCAGGCGTCGACCCGGCCGTTGCTGACGTTGACCGCGCGGAACCGGACCCGCCAGGCCCGCGACGGCGCCACGGCGGCGCTCCGCGGCTCGGCGACCACCACCACCTGGTGATCGCCGTTGACCGGGTCGGTGCCCGGGGTGGCGATCTGCACCTGCCCGTCGATCAGCTGGTACTGCCGTACGGGTGAGCCGTTGGTGATCACCGGCTGGTACGGCGTCGCGTCGCCCGAGGGGCCGACCACCTGCACCGCCAGCTCGTCGGCACCCGCGTACCAGGCGTTCACCTCGTACGGGCCGGTGGCGAGGCAGGCAATGCTGCGGGTGCCGCCCTTGGCCACCTTGGCGCGGGCGTGGATCGCGTCGTTGCCCTCGTTGCCGGCGGCGCAGACCACGATCCTGCCGGGGCCGGACTCGGCGTCCAGGATCGCCGACAGCGGGTCGGTGCCGTCGTGCGCGTCGGCGTGGCCGCCGAGGCTGAGGTTGACCACGCAGGGCAGCCCGAGATCGCGGGCCACCCGGAAGCAGTAGCGCACCCCGTCGGCGATGTGGACGTCCATCAGCGTGGTCTTGACGATCACCAGGGTTGCCTTCGGCGCGATCCCCGGGAACTGCGTGTCGGCGCCGGAGGCGATCCCGGCGACGTGGGTGCCGTGCCCGTGGGTGTCGCGGGACTGCAGCAGTCGGTCGCCGGACAGCTCGACGCCGTACCCGCCTTCCACGACGCCGTTGCCGGGCACCGTCTGGTCCCAGATCCGGTGGATCCGACCCTGGAACGCGGGGTGCTGCGGGTCGATGCCGGTGTCCACCACCCCGATCACCACGCCGGTGCCGTCCAGATCGGTACGGGTGACGAACTCCGGCACCCCGACCTTGTCGGGCGCCACGTCCATCAGGGTGCGCAGCCGGTGCGAGACCACCAGCTGGGTCACCTCCGGGTTGGCGGTCACCGCGTCGAGCGCCTCGAAGTCGACGATCCCGGTACGGATGTTCCCGCTGCCCTGGTTGATCTCGATGCCGTCCTGACGCAGCCGGTCGAGGGCGTACGGGTCGGTCCCGCGTAGGAACACCACGGCTCGGGCGGGGCGGGCCGGTTCGGTGACGGTGACCAGCCCCATCAGCCGGGCCGGGGCGCCGAGGGCCTCGCGACCGTGCGCCTGGAAACGTTCGGCCGCCGTCGCCAGGGCACCGGAGAGTTTGCCGTAGTCCATGATGTGGCACCTCCTAGAGACGCTTTCATTGTCTCCCCGCAGGCCCACATTGCGTATCAGCTAGGCGACTCTCCGCAGTCGACTAGCGGCCAGGCTTTGAGCCGTCCCCACCGACGATCTGCTGGATCAGGCCGTACTCCAAGGCATCCGTGGCAGAGAGCAGCCTGCCGTCGGAGAGGTCGGTCTCCACCCGCGACCGGGGTCTGCCGGTCATCTCGGCGAGCCGCACGATCAGCTCCTCCAGCAGTTGCAGGTGCCGGCTCGCCTGTCCGACGATCTGGTCGGCGGTGCCGGTCACGTCGGCCACCCGCGGCTCCGCCAGCCGGAACCTGGCATGCCGGTACGCCGCCCGCTCGCGCGCCGCCGCCAGCACCCCCAACGCCGCCCCGCCCAGCTCGCCGGTGACCACCGCGTGCACCGGCGCCCGCATCAGCTCCACCGCGTCGACCAGCGCGAACACCGCGTCCAGCTCCCCGTCGGGGCCGGACAGGTGCAGCCGCACCGGCTCGGTGCTCGTACCGTCCAGGGCGAGCAGCTGGGCCACGATCCCGGAGGCGGCGTCGGAGGTGATCGGGCCGTGCAGCATCACCAGCCGCTGCGCGAACAGCCGCTCGGCCAACCACGGATCGACCGCCCGCGGCGGGCTCGGCTCCGGCGAGGATGGATCTGGCTGTCGCGGTCGCCGTCGCGGATCCGGAAACTCAGGCGGTACGGCACGGAGCTCCGGTGGTACGGCTCGCAGCCTCGCGTGGTCTCGCATCGCCACCTCCCGGCTCTGGCTCCTCACCAGCGTGTCACGCTCCACGGCCGTCGACCCGGCTCCCGCCGATCAATCCGAGCAGCTTCGCGGACAGCGAACGCCGCCCGGATCTTGGCCCACCCAGGGCCCGGGGTCGCCGGGTCAGCGCTGGGCGGCGCGCCAGGCGTCGTGGCGGGGGGTACCCGGCACCGGTACGGCACGGCCGAGCGGCTCCAGGGGATGGTCGACGCCGTACCGGCGGCGGTACGCGATCACCGCGCGGGCGCGGCGCAGCCAGTCCGCGTACGCGTCGGGCGTCGGCGGGTAGCCCAGCCCGGGGCCGAACCACGGCGGCGGCACCGGCTGGCTGGCGTACGCGTGGAGCAGCTCGTCGATCCGCTGGTCCAGCTCGGCCTGGGCGCGTTGCGACACCTCAAGCACCCTGCGGTACCGGGTCAGGTACGCCTGCCGCTTGTCGCGTCGCTGTTCCAGCTCGCGTACCCGTCGCTCGGCGGCGGCGACCTGGTACTGCACCGGCGCCACCGCGTTGCGGTCCTCGGAGAGCTGGCCGGCGACCGACATCCGCTGCCCGGGGCGCAGCCAGCCACGGGGATCGGCGAGCGTCGCCTCGGCGGAGTCGATCTGGTCGTGCAGCGCACGCGCCGCGCGCCGCGCCTGCGCCATCGCCTTGCGGGCCGATTCGAGCTTGCCGGCCGGTGGCTCGGGGGGCGCCGCCGCGCGTACCTTCGCGCCTTCTTCGACCTGCCGCCAGAGCCGGCGTTCGGCGTCGTCCACGTAGTCGAGCTCCGGCCGCCGCTCGTCCACCGGATAGGGCGGCCGGCCACAGTGCTGGCAGGGCGTGGTGGCGAGGAGCTGGGCGATCTGGTCCAGCACGAGCGGCGCGTCGGGCACGAGCGCAAATCTTCGCAGACAGGCAGTGCGAGCCCCAAATCGCTCCCAAGATCCGGATCTGGCGTCCGCCCCCTACTCGGGGTGGTTCGTGCGACGAAACGGTCAGCCGTCCGCTACGACTCGAAATCGGTCAGGCGCATGAACTCGGCGGCGACGCGCCACGGCGGGCAGGGATGCGTCGTGTCCGTGTGCAACCAGGTCGCGGAGCAGTACGAGCAGCGCCCGTCCGCCGTGGCCTGGTGCCGCGCCAGGGTCTTCTCGGCGTTGCGCAGCAGGATCGCGACGACATCCGGTGGAAGCTTCACGACAATGCCT
>JBOGDG010000013.1:0-17267 GCA_050701655.1 Micromonosporaceae bacterium | reverse complement strand
GATCCGGGGTCGGCGCTGCGGCGGTTGCTGGCGGGGAACGGGCGGTTCGTCGCGGGGCGGCAGCGGCATCCGCGGCAGTCACGGGAACGGCTGCGCGAGCTGGCGCACGGCCAGCATCCGTACGCGATCACGCTCGGCTGCGCCGACTCGCGGGTGCCGCCCGAGCTGCTGTTCGACCAGGGGCTCGGCGATATCTTCGACCAGCGGGTCGCCGGGAACGTGATCGACGATCTCATGCTGGGCAGCATCGAGTTCGGGATCGAGGAGTTCGGATCGCCGCTGCTGCTGGTGCTCGGCCACGAACGCTGCGGCGCGATCACCGCCACCGTGGAGGCGATCCGCACTGGACACACCCCGCCGGGGCACATCGGCGCGATCGTGGAGGTGCTGCGCCCGGTGGTCGAGCCGGTGATGGACCGGCCCGGCGACCCGGTCGAGAACGGCGTACGCGCGAACGTCCGCGCCGTCGTCAAGCAGCTCCGGCAACGCAGCCACCTCGTACAAGAGAAGATCAAAACCGGCGAGCTCAGGGTGTACGGCGCCCGCTACGACCTCGACACCGGCCGGGTCACGTTGCTGCGGTGACCGCCGGATCGGGGCCAGTGTGAGCGGGCACACCGAAGCGGGGAGCCGCGTGCTCTAGCGTCCTGATCATGGTGTTGCGAATCATTCTGGGCGCGGTCTTCCTGGGGATGGCGGTCGGCCAGGTCGTCTCGTGGCGGGAGATGCCGGAGATCCTCGCGGCGTACCAGGCGGCGCCTGCCCCGATGCTGTTGCCGTTGGCGGTTGCGCTGCTGGTCGGTGAAGCGGTGACCGGGGTGTGGTTTCTGGCCCGGCCGCGCGCCCAGTCGTTGACTCCGGTCTGGGTCTACACCGCGGTCTCGCTGGTCTGGGCGGCGCTCGGGGTACAGGCCTATCTGCGAGGCCTGGATGTCGCCAACTGCGGATGCTTCGGGGTCTATCTGACGCAGCGGCTGAGCCTGTTCGTGCTGGCGCAGGACGCGTTGCTGCTGGGGTACGCCGCACTGCTGATCCGCTCCGGCCTGCACGCCCGGCAAAGCAGCACCCAGCGAGGCAGCACCCAGCGAGGCAGCACCCCGCGATCGGCCACGACACGGGAGGTCGTACCACAGGTGGAGGAGAACAGATGAGTGAGTCGGTGGACGTGGTCGTACTGGGGCTGGGCGTGGGCGGCGAGGAGGTCGCCGGCAAGCTCGCCGAGGCGGGGCTCTCGGTGGTCGGGATCGAGGGACGGCTGGTCGGCGGCGAGTGCCCGTACTGGGGGTGCGTACCCAGCAAGATGATGATCCGCGCGGCGAACCTGCTCGCCGAGGCACGGCGGATCCCGGGCATGGCCGGCTCGTCACAGGTGACGCCGGACTGGGCGCCGGTGGCGGCGCGGATCCGGGACGAGGCCACCGACGACTGGAACGACCAGGTCGCGGTGGATCGCTTCGTGGGCAAGGGCGGAAGGTTCGTACGGGGTTGGGGCCGGCTGATCGGGCCGGGGCGGGTGCAGGTGGAGGACCGTACGTTCGAGGCGACCCGCGCGGTGGTGATCGGCACCGGTACGACCCCCGCGATCCCGCCGATCGACGGGCTGGCCGGCACGCCGTACTGGACCAACCGGGAGGCGTTGGAGACGAAGGAGGCGCCCGAGTCGCTGGTCGTACTGGGCGGCGGCGCGATCGGACTGGAGCTGGCGCAGGCGTACGCCCGGTTCGGGGTCGCCGTCACGGTGGTGGAAGCGCTGGACCGGCTGCTCTCTATGGAGGAGCCCGAAGCGTCCACTGTGGTAAATACGGCGCTGGAAGAGGACGGGGTCACGGTACGCACCGGCGTACGCGCCACCCGCGTCGCCCACCAGGACGGCGGTTTCACAGTGACGCTCGACGACGGGTCCACCGTGGACGGCCAGCGGCTGCTGGTCTCGGTGGGCCGCCGCGTCGACCTGAGCAAGCTGGGCGTTGACACCGTCGGGCTCGACCCGGCGGGCAAGGCGCTGCCGGTCGACGAAAGGCTGCGCGCCGGCCAGAAGCTGTGGGGCGTCGGCGACGTCACCGGGCACGGCGCGTTCACCCACGTCGCGATGTACCAGGCCGGCATCGTGGTACGCGACATTCTCGGCCAGGAAGGCCCGCCCGCCGACTACCGGGCGCTGCCGCGGGTCACCTTCACCGACCCGGAGGTGGGCGGCGTCGGGCTCACCGAGGCCCAGGCCCGCGACGCCGAACTCCGGGTGCTGGTCGGGGTCGCGCAGGTGCCGTCGACCGCCCGCGGCTGGATCCACAAAGCCGGCAACCACGGCGTGATCAAGCTGGTCGCCGACGCCGACCGGGGTGTGCTGGTCGGCGCCACCGCCGCCGGCCCCACCGGTGGCGAGGTGCTCTCCGGGCTCGCGGTCGCGGTGCACGGCGAGGTGCCGGTGGAGCGGCTGCGGCACATGATCTACGCGTACCCCACCTTCCACCGGGGCATCGAGGACGCGCTGCGCGACCTGCACGCGACCGCTGGATGACAGCCATGGAGCCGAGCCGGGCGAAGCGGGACCGCGACGAGGTGTTCGTGGAGTACACCAAGTCGATCTGCCCGGTGTGCAAGGTGGTTACCGACGCCCAGGTGAATATCCGCGACGACAAGGTTTACCTGCGGAAACGTTGCCGGGATCATGGTGTGTTCGAAGCCGTGGTGTACGGCGATGCGCAGATGTATCTGGACTCGGCGCGGTTCAACAAGCCGGGCACGATCCCGCTGCGGTTCCAGACCGAGGTACGCGACGGCTGCCCGTCCGACTGCGGGTTGTGCCCGGAGCACAAGCAGCACGCGTGTCTGGGGATCATCGAGGTGAACACCGGCTGCAACCTGGACTGTCCGATCTGTTTCGCCGACTCGGGGCATCAACCGGACGGCTACTCGATCACGGTCGAGCAGTGCGAGCGGATGCTGGATGTGTTCGTCGCCGCCGAGGGTGAGCCGGAGGTGGTGATGTTCTCCGGCGGTGAACCCACCATCCACAGGCAGATCCTGGAGTTCATCGACCTGGCGCAGGCCCGCCCGATCCGGTCGGTCAACCTCAACACCAACGGTATCCGGTTGGCCAGCGACCGCCGGTTCGTCGCCGAGCTGGGTCGCCGTAACCAGCCGGGCCGGTCGGTGAACATCTACCTGCAGTTCGACGGCTTGGAGGAGCGCACCCACCGGGAGATCCGGGGCCGCGACCTGCGCGAGATCAAGCGGAAGGCCCTCGACAACTGCGCCGTCGAGGGGCTCACGGTCACCCTGGTCGCGGCGGTGGAACGTGGACTGAATGACCACGAGCTGGGTGACATCATCGGCTACGGCCTGGGCCACCCCGCCGTACGGTCGGTGTCGTTCCAGCCGGTCACCCACTCCGGGCGGCACGTGGAGTTCGACCCGCTGACCCGGCTCACCAACTCCGACATCATCCACGGCATCGCCGCACAGCGACCCGACTGGTTCCAGGCCTCGGACTTCTTCCCGGTGCCGTGCTGCTTCCCGACCTGCCGTTCGATCACCTACCTGCTCACCCAGGGCACACCCGGATCGCCCGGCTTCGGGGTGGTGCCGGTGCCCAGGCTGCTCCACGTCGAGGACTACCTGGACTACCTCTCCAACCGGGTAGTCCCCGACTACGCGGTACGGGAAGCCCTCGAAAAGCTGTGGTCCGCGTCAGCGTTCATGGGCCCCGGGGTCACCGAGGACCGGCTCCGGGTCGCCGCCGAGGCACTGGACTGCGCCGATGCCTGCGGCGTCAACCTCCCCGACGCACTGGCCAACCTCACCGACCGCGCGTTCATGATCGTGATCCAGGACTTCCAGGATCCGTACACCCTGAATGTGAAGCAGCTGATGAAGTGCTGCGTCGAGGAGATCACCCCCGACGGGCGGCTGATCCCGTTCTGCGCCTACAACTCCGTCGGCTACCGCGAACAGATCCGAGAACAACTATCAGGGGTACGCGTCGCCGACGTGGTCCCCAACGCGGCGCCGATCCAACCGCTGCTCACCGACTCCCCATACGGCTCCAAGATCACCCGCGGCAACGGGCGCGGCGGCGCGCCCCAGCCGATCGCGCCGGATCACACCAACGTCGGGAGGCGACTGCGATGACCACACCCCACAACGCGGCGCCGACCACCGCCGAGCAGCTCAAATCGTGCTGCGCGAGCACGTACTCCCAGGACGCGGTGGCGTTGCTGCTCGGCGACTCCTACCACCCCGGTGGGCTCGCCCTGACCCGGCGGCTCGCGGCGCGGCTGGCGCTGCGGCCCGGCACCCGGGTACTCGATGTCGCCTCCGGCCGCGGCGGCACCGCGCTGCTGCTCGCCGAGGAGTTCGGCGTACAAGCGAATGGGGTCGATCTTTCACCGGCGAACGTGGCGCTGGCCCGCGGCGCCGCCGCCGCTCGGGGCCTCGCGGACCGGGTCGGCTTCGTGGCCGGGGACGCGGAACGGCTGCCGTACCCGGACGGCAGCTTCGACGCGGTGATCTCCGAATGCGCGTTCTGTACGTTCCCCGACAAACCGACCGCCGCCGCCGAGCTGGCGCGGGTGCTACGCGCCGGCGGCCGGCTCGGGCTCACCGACGTCACCGCCGACCCCGCCCGGCTGCCCGAGGAGCTGACCGGGCTGGCTGCCTGGATCGCCTGCGTCGCCGACGCAAGACCCCTCCCCGAGTACACCGAACTGCTCGCCGCCGCCGGCATCCGGGTACGCGAGACCGAACGCCACGACGCGGCGATGACCCGCATGATCGACCAGATCGAAGCCCGCCTGACCGTGGTACAGCTGACCGCCCGCGACCGCGCGCAGGCGCTCGGACTGGACTTCGACCGCGCCGCCCCGGTGCTGGCCGCCGCCCGCGCCGCCGTCGCCGACGGAGCCCTCGGCTACGCCCTGCTCGTCGCGGAGAAGGCATGACCGGGATCGTGACAGCGCTGGCGATCGTGGCAGCATTGGTCGCCATAGCGGTGCTCGGCTACCTCGGGCTGATCACCGGCAAACTGGGCCTCGACCTCCGCGTCGGCCGGCGACTACGCCCACTCGGGCCACAGACCGTCGACATCGCCGCACCCCGAGAACTCGTATACGACATCATCGCGCAGCCCTACCTGGGGCGGGCGACGCGGGCGCAGCAGGAGAAGGTGCGGGTGCTGGAGCGCGGGACCGACCTGGTGCTCGCCGCGCACTACACCCCGATCAGCGGCAGACTTCGCGCCCAGACCATCGAGACCGTCCGGTTCTCCCGACCCGACACCGTCGACTTCCAGCTGGTACGCGGCCCGGTCCCACACGTCATCGAACGCTTCACGCTCACCGACCATCACGGCGGCACCCGACTCGAGTACACCGGCGAAATCGGCGGCGACGGATGGGCGCTGGGAGCGCGATGGACCGCCGCGGTCGCCGGACGTTGGGAAGCGACCGTCGCCACCTCACTGGCCGCCGTGAAGGCCGAAGCCGAACGCCGGCGCTAGCGCTTCGCGGGTCGCCCGCGCAACCGCTTGCCCTGTGCCCGGCTGAGCTCGGTGGTATGCGCATGTGGCGCGGAGTCTCCCGCAGGAGCCGCACCGCTCAGGCACTAGGACTAGGTTCGACAGTCATGGCCAGGTTTCTCCAGGTCTCCACCGCCACCGAAACTCGCGAAGCCACCTGATCCCGTCGATGAGCTGCCGTTTCGTCCACGCCGACGGCCGACCCGACCGCGTGGGCACAGGCAACAGCGGTTCCAGAGGGGCTGGGCCGGGTACGGGGCGGGCACGGACATCCGTGATCATGAAGGTGCTAACGCATCGTGATCGCCAGGAGTGTCCGTGCCCGTTGTTCCATCATGGCTGATGACCCGTTGTGGGACCAGTTCGCCGCGCTGCTGCCCGTGCGGCCCGTGATCGATCCGTCGCATCCGCACCGGCGGGACGAGTGGATGACGTTGGGGGTGTTCGAGCAGCTCAAGATGATCGTTTTGCAGGCTTATGACCGGATCGTCGGCCTGCTCCTGGAGGACATCTCGATAGATGGGTGCATCACCAAGGCGCCCGGTGGGGGCGAGGTCGCTGGCCGGTCCCCGGTCGACCGGGGGGCAAGGGCGGGATGAAGTGGTCGAACATGGTCGAGGGCAGGGGGATCCCGCTCGACCGGGTTCTGGCCGGCGCGAACCGACATGATTCCCCACTATTGGAACCTACATGGGACAAGCTGGATCAGTTAGGCCCGCTGCCGGAGAAGGTGACGGTGCACCTGGATGCCGGATACGACTCGCAGGTCACCCGTGACCTCCTCGCCGGCCTGGAGCTACACGGTGAAATCGCCCATAAAGGCGATAAAGCGCCCATCCAAGCCGGACAAGGGTGGCACGTCGAGCGGACGAACGCGTGGCACAACGCCTTCAACCGCCTGCAACGCTGCTACGAACGCAGAGAACGCGTGATCGACGCGTTCTTCGACCTCGCCGACGCCATCATCGCCCTACGTAGCCTGATCCGGCAGGCATGGACTCTGTACCGCTGGGACAGCCGGCCCCGTACGTCGCCCATGATCCTGACCTATCTGCGCGACCTCTTACCTGGATCTTGGAAAGTAGGTGTCCAATCCGGACACTCACTTTCCAAGATCTAGAACTGTCAGGCGTCACACCCACGCGACAACGGCCGGGCGGGCGCCATCTCGGCGTCCTGCCCGGCCGTTGCCTTCACACGGTCAGGTGCGTGTGATGCGCACCAGCAACGTTCCCACGTTGCCCGGGTGGTCGGCGTCGGAGCCGAGCCGCACCAGGGCCAACCAGGTCGTGCCGGGCGCGAGGTCCGGCTCGTCCCAGGCCAGCTTGACGTCGATCGCGGAGCCGGCTGGAACCCGTCCGGACGGCCCGGTCACCGTGAGGTTGCCGTTGTCCGTGCCGGGGATCAGCACCGTCTGCAACTTGACGTCGTCGAGCGCCTGCCCGGTGAGCCAGTTCTGCACCATGATCCAGTACCGGCCGGCCGCCAACGAGCGCACTGTGCACGACTCCATCGCCGTCTCGGATGCGCTGCGGCACACCTCTTCCCCGGCGTCCGGCGCGTCGTCGCCGTCAGCGTCCCGGCCGACGAACAGGTCGAGGTCGGCGGAGGTGGTCTCCACGATGTCGCTCGCCAGCACCTGGGCTCCCTCCGGCACGTCGACCAGCACGTGCTGGGTGCCGCCGAGCCCGTCGTACGGGTCCAGCGGCGTCGGGTCCTGGGCGAGCTGCATGTCATCGACGCGGCCCTGCTGCAGCCCGTACACCGTCGCCGTGAAATCGCGGATGTTCACCGGAGTGTCGAGCGAGACGGTGTGGGTGCCGCTGGCGGCCTCCGCGGAGATCTCCACATCCTGCGCGGCGCCGCCGGGCAGGAGCGCCACCGGGAACCGCTGCGTCGGCACGCCCTTGCCGCTGAACCGCACCCCGCCGAAGAGCCAGTGGTTGCCGACCACGTCGGACACGTCGGCGGTGATCGTCAGGGTGACCGACTTGCCGGGCGCGAGCCGGAACTGTTTCGGCTTGACCGACAGGTCCACGCCCTCCGGAGCCTGAGTCGCGACCTTCCACATGACCTTCGAGTCGGTGGCGTTGGTCACCGTGCGGACCCAGGTGCACTTGCCGAGGCAGTTGTCCTGCCCGAGGGTCGCCAGGTTCAGCCTCGTCGGGTCACCGCCCGACGCGGGGTCGGCCGCTGTGAAGTCAGCCGGCGGCACGTCCAGCACGAGACCGGCCTCGGCCGCCCGGCTCAGGTCGATCCGGCCGCCGCCGACGTCGAACGCGTCGGCCGCGGTGCTGCCGTCGTCCTTGAGCACGTCGGCAATCCCGGTGCTGGTCATCGCCGACTGCACCTGTGCCGGCGTCCAGTTTTTGCGCACCGAGCGCACGAGCGCCGCCGCGCCGGCCGCGTGCGGGCTGGACATCGAGGTGCCTGACAACAGCCCGTACTCAGCTGCGGCCGTGGGATCCACCGTGTGCACGGCGGCGAGGATGTCGACGCCGGGCGCGGTTACGTCCGGCTTGATGACACCGGGCACGGGAGCGTTGGGGCCGCGCGAGCTGAACCCGGCCATCACGTCGCCGTTGGCGTCGGTCTGGCTGGTCTTCGTGCCCTCGATGGCCCCGGTGTGGCCGCTGCCGGTCGCCACCCAGTCCTTGAGCTTCTTGCCGTCGGTCGCGCCGAGATGCACGGCTGGCAGCTCGTGCGGGTCGGCCACTGTGGACTCGCCGTCGGCGTCGAGGTTGACCAGCACCATGCCGCCGGCGCCGCCGAGCTTCACGTTGCGGCCCTTCTCCACACGTGGGTTGACGCCACGGTCGCAGATCACGATCTCACCGTCGAAAGTGCCCGGCGCGAACGGTGCGCCGCACAACTCGTCGCCGTGGTCACGGGCGTGGACGATCGACGCTGGGCCGTACTCGGAAGTGAAGCTCTTGCCTCTGAGATCGCCCGGCGGAGTGCCGCCGCCGGAGAGGTTCACCACGCGGTTGGTGAACGCCCGGTCGTGGGTGCTGGCGCCCACGCTGAGCAGCCACGGCGAGTTCGCGGGCGAGCCGATGGTCTCGGCGTTCGGGCCGTCGTTGCCGGCGGAGGTGGCGACGAAGACCCCCGCCTCGCGCGCGGCGAGGAAGGCGAGCGAGTCGGCGTCGTTCCACGGGTCGTTCGGCCCGCCGCCGATGGAGTAGTTGATCACATCGACGCCGTCGGCGACGGCCTGGTCGATCGCCGCCACCAGCGATGGCGAAAGGCAGTTGCCGGTCGGCAGGCAGCCCTTGTAGGTGATCAGGTTCGCGTGCGGCGCCACCCCGGAGATGTCGCGGGCGATCGTCGTGGTGGGGGCGGTCACCTCGGCTTCGAGCGCGTTGCCGGCCGAGGTGCTGGCCGTGTGGCTGCCGTGGCCGTTGTCGTCCTGCGGGCCGGTGCCGGTGAAGTCGTGCACGCCGATCAGCTTGTCGTTGCAGAACGGCGCGCCGGTCGGGCCGCAGAGCCCGTAGAACTGGCCGCGGGGATTCTCGTGGTCGTAGCCGTCACCGCCGACGTCGGCGAAGGACGGATGGTCGTGGTTCACGCCGGTGTCGACCACGCCGACCACGACGCCTTCGCCCTTGCTGCCGGGCTGATCGCCGGTCGCGGCGCCGGACCAGATCTCGGGGGCGCCGATCCAAGCGGGGCCGGCGTCAGTGGTGATCTTGCGGGTGAACTGCCGCCGCACCGATGTCACACCACGCAGCCGCTGCACGCTGGCGGCTTCGGACTTCGTCAGGGTCAGAACCATTCCGTTGTACGCGTGGCGGTAGGTGAACGTCGGGCTTGACCGACCGGCCGATCGCGCTCGTGATCGCCACCTGCGCGCCGGCCTGGCGGCTGGCGAGATGCTTCAGGTAAGCCTTGCTGGCCGGGCTGTCGACGTTGAGCCGGATGCCCTTGGCCACAGCCGGGCTGGTGGCGGGAATGCCGGCCGTCCCGCCCTGGTAGGCGGCCAGCGGTGGATCCGCAAGCCGGACGATATAGGTGGACTTCTCCTCGGCTGCGCCGGCGGTGAGCTGCGGAAGGGTCGCTCCCAGCACTGCCACGATGCCGATGCCCGCCAAGGCCAGATACCTCGGGGTACGCATGTGCTGCCTCCGTTGACATGCCGCTGCCCCCGACGGCTTCAGCGGTGATGAGCCCGCGGACGGAGCGTAATCAAATGAGGCCGATGACGGTAGCCCCCCGTAGGAGATATTCACTCCTGACGAGCTACCACTACCAGACGTAATCATGACATTCTAGATTTCGCAGCATAAGAGGTCGCGCAGATAGGTCAGGATCATGGGCGACGTACGGGGCGGCTGTCCCAGCGGTACAGAGTCCATGCCTGCCGGATCAGGCTACGTAGGGCGATGATGGCGTCGGCGAGGTCGAAGAACGCGTCGATCACGCGTTCTCTGCGTTCGTAGCAGCAACGGGTTCGACCGGGTGACCTTCATCGATCCTGAGGTCGGCCGGGTCGCTCTCACCGAGGCGGGGGCGGCCAACCAGGGCGCGCGGATGGCGTAACTGCCGATGACCGAGTCCAACCGGGCGGCTCGCCACCACCCATGTGCGACGGTCTGGCGGACCCGTCGACAGCGACCATCGCTGATCCCGGTGCGCGGAGACGCGCCCCGGCCTTCGGTTCCGCGGCCGTACGATGAGTGGTGACACCAGGAGGGAGGGAGCCCGGTCGTGACCATCGCCTACGCGCACAGCTACTACGACCCGCAGGAAGCCGCGCTCAAGTACGCCGCGCGGCGGATGGACGCCGACGGCATCCGAGTCCAACTTATCGAGGGGCACTTCGACATCATGTCGCCATCCGTCGGGCACGAGAGGGTCGTCGCCCTGATCCGCCGCAGGCTGTACAGAAGGCTCATCGACCTGGGACTCATGGACGGTTCCCCGAACGTTGATCTTCCTGGGAGCGGCAACTGGTACATCCCGGATATCGCGGTGTTCTCCGAGAAGCTGGCGGAGGAGGACTCGCCGTCGCTCACTCCAGATCAGCTGCTTCTCGTTGTCGAGGTCACCTCCAGCTCCAACGCCGGCACCGACCGAGTGCTCAAGCGGCACCACTACGGCAAGCACAGCGCACCGCTGTACCTCCTTGTCGACCGCGAAGACCGGACCTGGACGCTGTTCTCGGAGCCGGCCAGCGACGGATACGCCGCGCAGCACAGCGGCGGGTTCGGCGAGGCCGTACCGTTGCCAGAGCCGTTCTCCACGGACCTTGACACCGACGGCTTCTAACTCTAACGACTTGGTGTGCGATAGCGCCGGAGGTGCGGCGGGCCCGGCGCGGCCCGGCAGCCTATCGTGCACCAAGTCGTAAGCTAGGCGCCCTTCGTCGGTTGGGGGACGCAGCCGCTGGGCGAGGGCTGGCTCGCCGGGGTGGGCGCGGCGCTCTGGCTGACGACGGGCTCGACCGGGCACTCCGGGGGCGCGGCCGGGCGGGACCAGAAGAGCGCCATCAGGACGAGGGCGGTGGCGATCGCCACGACCGCCAGCCACTTCACCGCACTGGGCGCGGGTCGTGACGTTCCTTCCGCGGCCATGACGGTTTCGGCCTCGCCGGTGGTACGGGAGCGGAGCGGGAATGCTGGCGCGGGGACGACGGCGAACTGCTCCTCGTCCTCGAGGAACCGCCGGTACGCCTCCAGCGCAGCCTCACGTGCGAAGGCAAGGTCAGCTGGCGCCGGCTCAGTGATCAGGCCGTCCCGGCTGACGAATCCATGCACCAGCCGCAGCGGTCGCCCGTGCTCGTCCCGGGCTGGCTCACCCACATCCTCGCCGCTCAGTAGATGGGTGGCGTACGCGATCGACAGCCGCCGTCCACCCCTGGTGTCGACCTGGACCACCCGGGCCGGATCCCGCTCGGACGCGGGGCTCACCACCTCCTCGAGGATGCCGTAGTCGAGCTCGTCGACGAGGAAGTCGGGGGCGAGCAGGATGCTGTAGTCCCGGCGCCGTCCGGAGGCGACCAGGAACGGCCAGCCCGAGTCGGAGGTCCCCATCTCAGTCCTCCCCGGAGAGTCGGGAGCTCGGGAGCCGGCCTTCCATTACGTCCACCCGGCTCTGGAATTCGCGGAGCACCCTGCGGCGGGCGAATTGGAACTCTTCCAGCCGCTGATCGGTCTCACCCAGCTGCCGGTCGAGCCGCGCCTGCCGTTCGTTGCTGGTGCCATCCCCGGATCGGAACAGCTCGACCGCCGCGTCACCCAGGAAGCCCGCGTACGGGGCGAACGCGGTGAGCAACGTGGCCGCGCCGTGAGCGACGAAGCCGCCCAGCTCGGTGAACGCCGCCGCCGGGCCGAGCCGGATCTGCTGCCTGATCTGCTGCAGCGCGGCCTGCAGCTGCGCCCGGTCCATCGACCGCTCGACCTGCTCGAACACGTCCGGGACCACCGCGGACAAGGGCACGTCGACGTTGGTGGGATGCAGCTGGCCGTACGGGAGTTTGGCGATCCGGCCGTCGGAGTCGAGCTCGGCGAAGTCGGGCCCGACTGCGCTCACCGGGATCAGCCGTACCACCCGGGAAGCGCTGTGCGCCTGCACCAGGTCACGGAATCCGATGTTGGTCATCAGGTACTTCCGTACCAGCCGCAGCCGGGAATCCTCGTCCACGTCGATGTCGCGCAGCAGGTCCCACTTGGTGATGACGAAGGTGACCGGGCTCGACGCCAGCATCATCAGGCTGATCATCGCGGTGAGGCTCTGCTGCAGCCGCATCTGGCCTTCGTGCTGGCCGTCGAGGCACTGCCGTACCCGGTAGCCGTCGATAATCCCGATCAGCGCATGCGCGGAGTCGATCCGCCCGAGCAGCTGCGACTGGGCCGTCGAGCCGGGAGCCGGTACGTCGGTCAGCAGGCCGCCGGCGTACTCCAGGTAGTCGATGCCCATGATGGTGTGCATCGCGCCGGAGGGCGCCCTGGTATGTACCGTGAAGGTGAAGTCCCGAGTCTCCGCGACTGACGTGCCGGACGGCCAGTCCAGGCTCGGGTCCGCGACCTCGGTGAACACCTGGTTCAGCCGTACCACCTGGTCGTACGGGGCGGTGAGAAAGTAGCCGCGGCCGGACGGCGTCTGCATCTGGTTGTACATGCTCGCCAGCAACAGCGTCTTGCCCGCCCCACGCGGCCCCAACGCGATAACCCGAAACGTCGGTACGCCCTCGTCCCCCACCGGCGCCACAGGCGCCACCGGCACGGGCTGCTGCCGATTCAGCAGCACAACCCCGACCGCCACCAGCACCGCGGCGACCAACACCACTCCCAGAAAGATTCCCATCGCGTTACCTCTTCGGCGTGATCTTGTGCTGCGGCGTGGTCTGTTTCTGCTTCGTCGACTGCGCAGCCGAAACTTTCGGTTTCTTCGCCGGTGGCGGACCTTTCGGCGTCTGACCGCTCCGCGGCTGGGGCTTCGTGGCCTGCGGCTCGGGCTTCGTGGCCTGCGGCTTCGTGGTGTGTGGCTTGGACGGTGACTTCGCGGTGGACGACCGCTCCGAGGGGCGCTGGTGTCCTGGGATGTTTGGGCGGGTCCGCGAATGGCCGGCCCGTGGCGTGGTGGACTGCGCCTTACCCGACCGTGTCGCCGCGGCGTCTGACTTCGGTGCGGCCTGACTCGTGCGCGTCGATCGCGTCGTGGGCGGCGACGATCCGGTCCGCGAAGCCTCGGATCGGCCCGCCTGCGGATACAGCCGGTCACAGATCTCGTGGGCCTTTTTGAAACTCTCATCCGCGAGCTTCTGTTGTTTCGGGGTCAGATGGCCCTTCAGGGACGCCTTGACCGGGGGGCACTCAAACTTCACCTCGCCTCCGGACGCTCGGTGCGCCGCTCCCTTCTTTGTGGCTTCTCCCCCTTGTTGGTTCGGCGGCCCTTTATCGCCCGGCGCTCCTTTGTCGCCCGGCGCACCCCGCGTTCCTTTGTCGCCCGTCGTTCCTTTGTCGCCCGTCGTTCCTTTGTCGCCCGTCGTTCCTTTGTCGCCCGTCGTTCCTTTGTCGCCCGTCGTTCCTTTGTCGCCCGTCGTTCCTTTGTCGCCCGTCGCCCCCGGCTGCTTCGGCGTGTCCTTGCCTTCGCCCCAGATCCACTTGCCTAACTGGTGGCCGGACTCGTTTGAGAATCCCTTCAGGAATTCCTTGCCAGCCTCAAAGGCAAGTTGCTGGGGTAACGTTTGGAGATCCAGGAGTTTGAACGCCCTGCTCCCGAGTCCGCGGGCCATTCCGAGCCCCCGGCGCACTGCTTCTGATTTCTTGGCGCTGTCGAGTGAGTTCGCCATCGTTCCGCTCTTCCCCGCGACCTAGCGGAGTGCAACCGTGCGGGAGGCGAGGTCGATCTCGGCACCGAGGATCGCCCCGCGACGCGTGTACTCGCGTACTTTGGACTCATCGCCGGTGCTGTACATCTCGACGGTGATTTCGAGCCATTCGCGGTAGGCGTCGAGCAGGTCGGGGTATTCCCCGCCCTCGGCGACCTCGACCGCATGCACGCGGAGGAATTCGAGCAATCCGACACACAGCGCGCCTGCGTCGGAATCGCCGTCGGATCCGGTGGCCACCCTTATCGCTGCCTGCGCGGCCGCGGCCCCGACCTCAACCAGTAGTACCGTACTCATCGTCTTACGCTCCTGTTGTCGGTCCGTCGCCGTTGCTCGCGACGGAGATCATGGGATGGGAACCATTCGTGGTGACGTTCCAGCCGGCGGTTGACAGCGCGGATTCGACGGTCGCCGCGGACTCCTTTGGGTGGTCGTCGGCGCAGAACTTGACCTGGGCGGCGCAGCCGGTGGCACGCCAGCGTGCGGCGGTGAGCTCGTCGGCTCCGGACGGCGCCTCGTCCGACACGGCGATCACGTCGTTGGCGGCGTAGCCGGCGACCTGGAGGACGTACTTCTCCGGCTCGGGTTGGTCGTCCAGGTCGGTGGCGAAGCCGGCGTGTCTCGGGTGTACGAGCACGTCAGCCATCGAGTCCCGATATCGGCACGTGCCGTCGAGGCAGATCGCTGCGCACAACGGGTACGGGTCGTGGGTACGGCGCATCAGCTCCGATGCGCTGTCGATCAACGCGCGCCGTGCCGGGGTCGCGCCGAGCCAGGTCCCCGAGCCGGCGACCCGCTCCTCGATCGCGTCGCGCACGCTGATGGTGATCGCGTCAAGGTCGGCGGCGGACCACTCGCCCTGGGTGGCGCGGCGCGAGACGACCAGGTGCATGGCGTGCACCGCGAAGCCATGTACGCGGGAGTCGAGATCGGCGCGCTGCTGGGTACGCGAGGAGACGTACGCGACCACGTCCGGCCACACCACGTCGAGCCCGTCCGGGTGGGAGACGGCGGTGTTGAACAGCCGCCCGGCGAGCAGCCGCCCGGCGGGGTCCTCGGCGAGCTGGCGGGCTTCGCGGCACTCGCCCGAGCTGCGGCACACGCCCGAGCAGAATTCGTTGTCGGCGAAGTACGCGGCGATCGCCGGATTCGTACGCCACGCCGCCATCGCACGCGCCACCGCCGCATCGTCGATCGCGGTGGCGTCGTCGAGGTTCTTGGCTTTGCGTACGGCGACGATCACCGGGGTGTGGTCGCCTTCGCTGAACACCGCGGCACGGCCGACCGGCAGGGTCGCCAGCATCCTCGATTGTTTGTCGTCCATCGACATCGTCGCCGCCATCGCGTTGCGGTCGTCGCCGGCGACCAGGCGGTGCGCGATCTTGAGGTTGGTGTTCTTCAGTACGTCGGGGGCGAGCCGTACGGGCACCTGGTCGGCGATGACCATCGCCTGGCCGTACGCGCGGACCTCGGACAACATCTGGCTGAACGTCTCGGCGAACGCGCCCTGCGGGTCGGCGTTCCACGAGTCGGTGGGCTTGTCGGTCTCGGCGAGCAGCCGGTGCGCCTCCTCGATCACCACGATGTGCGACAGCGTTCCGCTTGGCGGCGCGGCCTGGCCGGACGCCGCCGCAAGAGCAAGCCGCGAAGCCTGCTCGGCGCGGCGGTGCTCGTACAGGCGGATGAGGAGCAGGCCCATGACGAAGGCCTTGTCCGCGTCGTCGCCGAGGCCCTCCAGCTCGATCACCGTCGGCGCGCTGAGCAGCTCGCTGACCGGGATCGACCGCTCAACGTCGAGCATCAGGCCGCGGGTGCCGCGGCGGAGCGCGTTGAGCCGGGTGGTCAGCGAAGCGGTGATCTCCTGGGTGGACTCCGGCTTGTAGCCGAGCGTCGGGACCGTACGTTCCACGGAGGCGACCAGCTCGCCGAGGGTCGGTACGTCGGGCGACACCGCCGACCGGCCGCCCCGGTGATCGCCGGTGGTGAAATCCCAGCCGCGCTCGGCGTACAACTGGACGAGGCACTGTTCGAGCACCTGCGGGAGCGGGATCCACATCGCGAAGCTGGCCATGAACACGGCCTTCAGCAGGTCGAGATGGGTGGACACGTCGATGCCGTCGGGCACCTCGAACGGGTTGATCCGCAGCGGCGCCACCTGTTCCCGGCCGAGCGTGAACACCCGCAGCTTCTCTCCGATCCCGGGCCTGCCGAGCAGCTCGCGGTACTCCGTCTTCGCCGGCTCGATCACCAGGAACGGGATGTCCGCGTCGGACGCCTCGGTCAGCAGGTGCATCAGCGTGTTCGTCTTGCCGGATCCGGTCAGGCCGGCGATGAACGAGTGCCGGGTCAGTTGGTCCAGGTCGATCCGGTACGAGGTCCCGGTGGGCTTGCGCTGAGCGAGTACGTCGCCGATGGTGACCGCCCGCGACGGGTCCTTCGGGGCTTGGCGGGCGACGGCGAAGGCGGGCGCCGGGCGTACCGCGAATCCTGGTGTGTCCAGCCGAGGGAGGTGAGCGAAGGAGGCGAGCTGGCGGGTATCGAGCAGGGTCTGGTTCAGGTACGGGTGCCGCCAGACCCGCGGGCCCGCGGGCGCGGGCTGGTCGGGCAGCGCCCAGCCGGCGGCGAGCCGGGCGGCGTCCGGGCACGGCACGACGCGCAGCGGCAGCTGTGGCCGTTCGCCGTCGGAGAACACGCTGCGCCAGGCGGCGGCGAGCCGCAGGTAGCTGGCGTCGTCGCCGAGCAGGTACACCCCGGTACGCCAGCCGCCGACCGCGAGCGCCCGGTTCAGCGAGGCGATCACACCCTCGACCTGCTTCGCGTACGCCTGGGTGAGCGGCTGGTCGGTACGGGCGTGCTGCGCCGCGGACGCAGTACGCAGCTCCTCAAGGGCGCTGTCCCGCAGTGCGGTGAGGCGGGTCCCGTCAACCGGCTCCGCGAGCGTGACGACCGCGAAGTTGGCGCCGTGCAGGCCGCGCAGCAGCCGATCCCACGGCGTCTCGCCGTTGACGACCTTCCCCCCGGGTACGCCGTGCACCACGGCCGCCTTCGGGAACGCGGCGAGCGGGTCGCCGCTCCCCACGTCGACCCGGTCCACCGACGGGTAGATGCCGTCCAGCAGCGAGGTCAGTACGTCGTGTTGCCGCTGCAGGACGCCGGCCGGCCCCCACGTACCGACGTGGAACCGTACGCCGTCCGGGCCGCCGACCACCTGGAACGCCAGCGGGAGCCGTTCGCCGGCCAGCCCGGCCAGCAGCGCCTCGGTGGGGAACGGCGTGGGCTCGGCGGTGGGTGAGGTGGGCTCGGTGAAGCCGATGCCGCGTACCAGCTCCAGCCGCCGCGCGGACGGTGGCACCGGGTGCCAGGCCGCCGTCGCGGGCAGGTACGCCGGATCGAGGGAACGGCCGGCGAGGTAGTCCAGCG
>JBOGDG010000012.1:0-17374 GCA_050701655.1 Micromonosporaceae bacterium | reverse complement strand
GTCAGGATCTGCTCGGCGGCGAGCTGGCCGCCGTCGCGGGTGAAGTCGGTGTAGACGACGGGGAGTTTCGCCAGCGAGACTCCCTGGTGTTCCAGGGCGGCGGCGACTCCGGCGAGTCGGTCGGCGACGGTGGTGAGCTTCTCGGTGCCGGCGGCGACGGCGATCCTGCGGTGGCCCAGGGAGACTACGTGCTCGGCGAGGGTACGGCCGCCCGCCTCGTTGTCGGGGAGCACCGCGTCGACGCCGAAGGAGTGCCGGCCGATCGCCGCCACCCGGCCGCCGGCCTCCTGGAACGCCGTCAATTCCGCCTTCGCCCCGGCCTCCAGGGCTGGGTCGACGTACCCGGAGCCGGCGATGATGATGGTCCCGACGCGCTGTGCGATCAGGTGGCGCAGCTGCCAGAGCTCGCTGTCCGGATCGCGATCTGACTGGCAGATCTGCACCATCAGCCCCTGCTGACCCGCGGCCTGGATCACGCCGCTCGCGATCTCCGAGAAGTACGGGTCGTCGATCTGGTGCACGATCAGCCCGACGGTCGACGTGGCGCCGCCGGCGAGGGTACGGGCGTGCGGGTTCGCGACGTACCCGAGCTCCCGGGAGACCTGGCGTACCCTCTCGGCCACCGCTTCGCTGACGCCGTCCCGGCCGGTGAGCGCCCGGGACGCGGTGGCCAGGGACACGCCGGCGCGCTCCGCGACGTCGACGAGCCGCAGCTTGGCGCGAGGTCTAGGCATCCGTCGCACCCCCGAGGAAACTCTGCCGGCCGGTTGAGCCGGAGTCCAGGACATCTGTACTCGATCGCACTGCGCATCTTGACCGCACTGTGCATCTTGCCTTCCGCGCGGGCTGCGGCTTAGTGTACGTAAGCGCTTACGAAAGCGCTTACGTAACTGCGGACCAGGCAGACGTAAACCCAGGGACAAGGAGTGTCCAGGGATGAACGCAATGAAACGGCCCCCGTTGGGACTGACGGTGAGCGTGCTGGTAGCAGCGCTCGCGCTCGCCGGTTGCGGCACCGGCGGCGGGTCCGAAGACAAAGCAGATCCGATCGTCATCGGGATCTCCCTGCCGCTCACAGGGGACTTCTCGGAGCCAGGCAAGGGCGTGCAACGGGGCTACGAAGCGTGGGCCAAGATCGTCAACGACAAGGGCGGCCTGCTCGGCCGGAAGGTCGAGCTGAAGATCCTCGACGACCAGTCGAACGCCGACCGCGTGGTCTCCGACTACGAGCAGCTGCTCGGCAAGGACGAGGTCGATCTGGTGTTCGGGCCGTTCTCCACCCGCCTGGTGGTGCCCTCCGCCCGGGTGGCCGAGGAGTACGGCATGTTGTTCGTCGAGCCGGCCGGCGCCGCGCCCGAAGTGTTCGAACAGGGCTTCAAGAACCTCTTCTACGCCGCACCGGCGGTCGCCAATGACCACTACAACCACCTCGCCGACTACATCAAGGCGCTCCCCGCGGGCCAGCGTCCCAAGACGGTGGCGTACGCCGCGATGGACGACCCCTTCGCCCAGGGCACCGCGTACGGGTTGAAGGAGAAGCTGGAGAAGGCGGGCATCAAGACCGTGGTGAACGAGGTCTATCCCCCCAACACCACCGACTTCAGCGGTATCGCGGCGAAGATCGCGGACTCGAAGGCCGACATGCTGGTGGGCGGCTCGCAGTACCAGGACGGCGTGAACCTGATCGTCGCGTTGCAACAGCTCAACTACCAGCCGAAGCTCGCGGCGTTCTCGACCGCCCCGACGAACCCCGAGTTCGCCAAGGCGATCGGCGACAAGACCGAGGGGATCCTCTCGCCCACCGGCTACACCCAGAAGGCGCCGTACCAGAGCAACGTCGAGTTCGTCGAGAAGTACACCAAGCAGTTCGGCAACGCGCCGGAAGAGGACGAGGCGAACGCGTACACCACGGGTCAGGTAGTGGCCGCAGCGGTCAAGGCCGTGGGCTGCGCCGAGCAGGGCGACTGCCAGAAGAAGCTCGTGAAATGGCTGCGCGAAAACGAGGTGGAGACCGTCGTAGGCCCGCTGAGCTGGGACGACGCGGGACGCCCGCAGGGCGCCCACATGATTCAGCAGTGGGTGGACGGCGAGATCCAGATCGTGCTGCCGGCCGACCTGAAGGAAGCCGAGTTCGTCTACCCGAAGCCGAAGTGGTGAGGCATCCATGCCATCGGCAGCGCTGGTCTTCCAGAGCCTGATCCTCGGGCTGCTGCTAGGGGGGCTCTACGCCCTCCTGGCGGCGGGGCTGACGCTGTACTTCGGGATCATGCGCGTGGTGATGATCGCCCACTCGGCGTTTCTGATCCTCGCGGCGTACCTGGCCTGGTACTTCCACAGCCAGGCCGGTGTCGACCCGCTGCTGTCCATGGCGGTCACGGCGCCACTGTTCTTCGGGGCGGGCGTGCTGATGCAGCGGTTGCTGCTGGCACGCCTGCGCCCGGCGACAGTCACCATGATGTCGGTGCTGCTGACGTTCAGCATCGCGGTGGTCATTGAAGGACTTCTGGGGTACGTATTCACCGGCACCCAACGCCGCATCCAGCTCGGCTACAGCGCCGCCAACCTGGAGTTCTTCGGAGCCCGGATCGCGGTGGTGAAGCTGATCGCGTTCGGGATGGCGGCGATCGCGCTGCTGGTGCTCTACCTGGTGCTCAAACACAGCCGGTTCGGCTGGGCGCTGCGCGCCACGATCCAGCACCGGGACGCCGCGCGACTGCTCGGCATCGACACCGACCGGATCGCCGGGTACGGCTTCGGCCTGGGGCTGGCGACCGCGGCGGTCGGCGGCACCGCGCTGGCGCTGGACTCCACGATCTACCCGTCGCTGCACTGGCACTGGATCGGCCCGCTGATGGCGATCATCGTGGTCGGCGGGCTCGGCAGCGTGCCGGGCGCCGCGATCGCCGCGATGGTGCTCGGGCTGATGCAGAGCATGCTGCAGATCCCGCTCGGCACCACCTGGGCGCAGACCGTCTTCTACATCGCACTGTTCGCCACGCTGGCGTTCCGGCCGCAGGGATTCTTCGGAGGTCGGCTTGCGCAGCGATTCTGAGTGGCTGGGCCGGGGGCTGCGGATCGCGGCGATCCTGGCGGGCGCCGCGCTGGTGCTGTCCTTCCCGGCGGTGGCGCCGAACCCGTACGTGTTGTCGGCCGGGATCGTGATCCTGAACTACGCGGTGCTCTCCACGTCCTGGAACTTCGTCGGCGGGTTCACCGGCTACATCTCGCTCGGCCACGGCGCGCTGGCCGGGCTCGGGGCGTACGGCACCGGGCTGCTGATCACCAAAGGTGGGCTGCCGAGCTTCGTCGCGCTGTTCGCCGCCGCGCTGGCGGTGGCGGTGTTGGCGGTGCCGCTCGGTTTCGCCGCGCTGCGGGTACGGGGCGCGTCGTTCGTGATCGTGTCGATCGCGCTGGTGCTGATCATGCTGCTGGTGTTCCAGAGCTGGGCATCGGTCACCGGAGGCTCCCGCGGCCTGGTGGTGCCCCGGCCGTTCCCGGGGCTGTTGCGGCCCGAGCACCACCGGGTCTTCTTCTTCCTGTACGCCGCGCTGCTCGCCGCCGCGCTGCTGGCCTGGTGGCTGATCGACCGGTCCAGGTTCGGCATGGGGCTCAAAGCGATCCGGGAGGACGAGGACAAGGCCGAATCGCTCGGGACGCCGACGTTCACGTACAAGCTGATCGTCTTTGTGGTTTCGGCGGTCTTCACCGCGCTTGGCGGCGGGCTCTACGCGCTGTGGTTCGGCGATCTCGACCCGGTGTTCCAGTTCTCGATCCTGACCGGCGCGTACATGGTGCTGATGGCGCTGCTGGGCGGCATCCGGCACCTGTTCGGCCCGCTGCTCGGCGCACTGGTCGTCGGGTACGCGCTGGAGTACTTCAAGCTCGAGTACGGCAGCACCCCGCTGCACCTGGTGGCGACCGGCCTGCTGCTCGGCGCCGTGGTGATGTTCATGCCGGACGGCGTGATCCCGGCGGTGACCCAGCTGCTCGCCCGGTACTTCAAGCCCGCTGAGGTCTCGATCCGCGAGGCCAGCGCCGCCGAGCTACTCGAACGCGAGGAGGCCCGGCGATGACACTCGAAACCACCCGGCTCAGCAAGGCGTTCGGCGGGGTCACCGCGCTCGACGGCGCCAGTGTGGCCTTCCAGCACGGCAAGGTGAACGCGTTGATCGGGCCGAACGGCTCCGGCAAGACCACGTACTTCAACTGTGTCACCGGGATGATCAAGCCGGACTCCGGGCGGGTGGCGTACCGCGGAAAGGACATCACCGGGCACGCGCCGCACCGGATCGCCCGCGCCGGCCTGGGGCGGACCTTCCAGCTGTGCCGGATCTTCCCCCGGATGACGGTGCTCGACAATCTGCTGGCGAGCGCCCGGGCGCGGGGTCTGGCGGCGTCGCTGCGCAGCTCCCGCAACCGCGCGGAGATGGAGCGCGCCCGCGGCTGGCTGGCCTGGGTCGGCATCGACCACCTGCAGCACACCGAGGCCCGCAACCTCTCGTACGGGCAGCAGAAGCTGCTCGAACTCGCCGGGGTGCTGATGAGCGAGCCCGACACGATCCTGCTCGACGAGCCCGCCGGCGGCGTGAACCCGGCCCTGATCGAACGGATCGGCGCCCTGGTACGTCAGCTCAACGCCGAAGGCAGAACCTTCCTGATCGTCGAGCACAACATGGACCTGGTGATGGGCATCAGTGACCACGTCGTCGTCTTCGACCGCGGTCGCCCGATCGCGGAAGGCCCTCCGTCGGTGATCAGGACCGACGAGCGAGTGCTGGGGGCGTACCTTGGCGTCTGAATTCCTGCTGGAGCTGCGCGACATCGAGGCCGGGTACGGCCGGGCCGCGCTGGTGTTGCGCGGGCTCACCGTACGGGTCCCGGCCGGCGCGATCGTCTGCCTGGTCGGGCCGAACGGCGCCGGCAAGTCCACCGTTCTGAAGGTCGCGAGCGGCCTGTTGAAACCCCGCGCCGGCCAGGTGCTGGTCGACGGCGTGGAGGTCACCGGCCGGGGGCCGCAGCAGCTGCTCGCCGCGGGGCTCGCGCACGTGCTGCAGGGCCACAGCGTGTTTCCCGAGATGACGGTCGCCGAGAACGTACGGCTGGGCGGCTACACCCTGCGGGACAAGGCGGCGGTGGCCGAGCGGGCCGAGTTCGTCAAGGAGCTGTTCCCGGTGGTCGCCGAGCGCTGGGACTCCCTCGCCGGGCTGCTCTCCGGAGGCCAGCAGAAGCAGGTGGAGTTCGCCCGCTCGCTGATGGTCGACCCCAAGGTGGTGCTGCTCGACGAGCCGTCCATGGGGCTGGACCCGAAGACCACGAGCACGGTGTTCGAGCAGGTGGTACGGATGCGCGACGCCGGTACCGCCGTCCTGCTGGTGGAGCAGAACGCCCGGCGCGCGCTGCAGACCGCCGACATCGGATGCGTACTCGACCTCGGCACGGTGCACATCTCCGGCCCGGCGCCGGAGCTGCTCGCCGACCCCCAACTGAGCGAGCTCTACCTCGGGGGTCGCCCCGCCGAGCGAGCCTTCCCGGAGAGGTGACCGTATGCCCACGCAGACCGTACGCATCATCATGAACGGCGTCACCGGCCGGATGGGTTACCGGCAGCACCTGGTGCGCTCGATCCTGGCGATCCGGGACGAGGGCGGCATCGTGCTGCCGAACGGCGACCGGCTGCAGGTGGAGCCGATCCTGGTGGGGCGCAGTCGGGACAAGCTGGCCGACCTGGCGCGCGCGCATGAGATCAGCGAGTTCACCACCGACCTGGACGCCACGCTCGCCGACCAGACCGCGACCGTCTACTTCGACTCGCTGGTGACCAGCGAGCGCCGGAACGCGATCCTGCAGGCGATCGCCGCCGGCAAGCACGTCTACACCGAGAAGCCGATCGCGGAGTCGGTCGCCGACGGGCTGGAGCTGGCGAACGCCGCCAAGTCCGCGGAGATCATCCACGGCGTGGTGCACGACAAGCTCTACCTGCCGGGGCTGCTGAAGCTGAAGAGCCTGGTCGACGCCGGTTTCTTCGGGCGGATCCTGTCGGTACGCGGCGAGTTCGGCTACTGGGTCTTCGAGGGCGACGTGGAGCCGGCGCAGCGGCCGAGCTGGAACTACCGGGCCGAGGACGGCGGCGGGATCGTCCTGGACATGTACTCGCACTGGAACTACGTACTGGAGAACCTTTTCGGGCGGGTACGGGCGGTGACCGCGAAGGCCGTCACCCACATCCCCCAGCGCTGGGACGAGCAGGGCAACCCGTACCGGGCCACCGCCGACGACGCGGCGTACGGCATCTTCGAGCTCGACGGCGGCGTGATCGCCCAGATCAACTCCTCGTGGGCGGTACGGGTGGACCGGGGCGAGCTGGTCGAATTCCAGGTGGACGGCACGCTGGGGTCGGCGGTGGCGGGGCTGTTCGGCTGCCGGATCCAGCCCCGGGTGTGCACCCCGAAACCGGTCTGGAATCCCGACGTACCCACGGATCAGGATTTTCGGTCGCAGTGGCAGCAGGTGCCGGACAACCAGGAGTTCGGCAACGGCTTCCGGGCCCAGTGGGAACGTTTCCTCACCGACGTGTACGCCGGCCGGCCGCACCCGTACGACTTCTTCGCCGCGGTACGGGGGCTGGAGCTGGTGGAGGCCGCGCTGACCTCCTCGCAGCAGGGCAGGCGGGTCGAGCTGGGGCAGGTGACGCCATGATCCGGGTCGATTCTGGGCAGGTGACGCCGTGAGTACGCGGACCCGGCTGCTGATCCCCGACGCCGCCGGGGCGTGGCGGACCGTCGACCTGCGGGAGCCGCGCGCCTGGCCGGAGCACCCCGAGCCGTACCGCTCCCGGGTGGTGTTCGCCGCCGCGCACGTGGCCGCGGACCCGTGGGGCGAGAACGTGCCGGGCGGCCCCGCGGCGATCGACTGGGACTCGACGCTGGCGTTCCGGCGGCACCTCTTCCGGTACGGGTTCGGCGTCGCCGAGGCGATGGACACCGCGCAGCGCAACATGGGCTTGGACTGGCCCGCCGTACAGGAGTTGGTACGCCGCAGCGCCGCGCAGGCGACCTCGATGGGGGCGCGGATCGCGGCGGGCGCCGGCACCGACCACCGGGAGTCGTTGCGCTCGGTGGACGAGGTGATCGACGCGTACCGGGAACAGATCGAGTTCGTGCAGGGTACGGGGGCGCAGGTCATCGTGATGGCGTCGCGGCAGCTGGCGATGCTGGCCGCCGGCGCGGACGACTACCTGCGGGTGTACGCGGCACTGCTCGATCAGGCGCGTGAGCCGGTGATCCTGCACTGGCTCGGCGAGGCGTTCGATCCCCAGTTGCGTGGGTACTGGGGATCGGACGACGTCGCCGTGGCGACCCGTACGTTCCTCGACCTGATCCACGCGCACCCGGAGCGGGTCGACGGGGTGAAGGTCTCGCTGCTCTCGGAGTCGCACGAGATCGGGCTGCGGGCCGCGCTGCCGGCGGGCGTACGGCTCTACACCGGGGACGACTTCAACTACCCGTCGCTGATCCGGGGTGACGGCACCCACCACTCCGACGCGCTGCTGGGCGCGTTCGCCGCGGTGGCCCCGGCCGCGTCGGCGGCGCTGACCGCGCTCGACGCCGGAGACCTGGACCGGTACGACTCCGAGCTGGCGCCCACGCTGCCGCTCTCGCGCCACATCTTCGCCGCGCCCACGTACCACTACAAGACCGGGATCGCGTTCCTGGCCTGGCTCACCGGTCATCAGCCGGGCTTCACCATGGTGGGCGGTCTGCAGTCGGCGCGCTCCATCGTGCACCTGTCCCGGCTGTTCGCGCTCGCCAACGAGGCGCGGCTGCTGCCCGACCCCGAGCTGGCGGCGCACCGGCTCAACCTGTGGCTCGCGACCGCGGGGGTGACGCCGTGAGTCGCGACCGAGGGGTGACGCCGTGACTGTCGACCTCACCGCGATCGACGTGCCGAGCGGCGCGCCGGCCCGGGTGCCGACTCCCGTACCGGGCGATCCACGGCTGGCTCGGCTGTCGCTGAACCAGCGGACCACCGCGCGCTGGTCGCTGCGGGAGGCGATCGACGGCACGGTGGCGGCGGGGCTGGGCTCCATCGGCCTGTGGCGGGAGCCGGTCGCCGAGGTGGGTGCGGACGTGGCGCGGGCGTGGCTGGGGGCCGCCGGGCTGCGGGTGTCGTCGCTGTGCCGGGGTGGCTTCTTCACCTCCGGCGACCCGGCCGAGCAGGCCGTCGCCGACTCCTCCAACCGGGCCGCGATCGACGAGGCCGCCACCCTGGGCGCCGGCACGCTGGTGCTGGTGCCGGGCGGTCTGCCACCCGGCGACCAGGACCTGGCACGGGCCCGCCGCCAGGTGGTCGAGTCGATTGCGCGGCTGACACCACACGCGTTGCAGCAGGGGGTACGCCTCGGCATCGAGCCGATGCACCCGATGTACGCGGCCGACCGCGGCGTGATCTCCACGCTGGCCCAGGCGCTGGACATCGCCGAGCAGTTCCCCACCGAGGCGGTCGGCGTCATCGTCGACACCTTCCACCTGTGGTGGGAGCCCGGCGTACAGCGGCAGATCGCGCGGGCCGCAGACCGGATCCTCAGCTACCAGATCAGCGACTGGGTCACGCCGTTGCCGCCGGACGCGCTGTTGGCGCGCGGAATGGTGGGCGACGGGCACATCGACTTCGCCGATTTCACCCGGGCGGTGGCCGCCGCCGGTTATCGGGGCGATGCCGAGGTCGAGATATTCAACGCGGAAATCTGGGCGGCGCCACCAGCGCAGGTGGTCGCCACAATCGCCCGCCGATATATCGAGTTCGTAGAGCCCTTTCTCTAGTACGTGGAGCCCTCCCTCTGAGTTTCGGGGCCTTTCCCTAAAGGGGTGAACGAGATGTCGAAACCCACCTGGCGTCTACCGGCAACCGTCGCCGTACTCGCCGCCGGCCTCCTCGCGCCGGCAGTCCCGGCGCAGGCTGACTCAACGCACGCCAATGCGGCAGAAAGCGGGGTGCCGGAGGTACATCCGAGTCTGAATCCCAACCTGGTCGCGTACTACGACTTCGAACACCCGGTCCCCGGCAACCCCGCGCAAGAACAGGACCAGGGCTTCTCCGGTACGGACCTCAACCTCATCAACGGCGGCGCCGAGATGCGGGTGCCCGACGGCGCGCACCGCAGAAGCGCGACCTCGATGCAGATACAGCAGATCAATCCGACCGTGGCCGGCAACGACGACTGGAAAGCCGGCGTCTACTCCGAGACCGGGGTACCGACGCTGAACGCCTTCAACCGGGTGAAGGGCACCACCGTGATGGGTTGGTTCAAGATGACCGGCCAGAACCCGAGCCCCAACTCCAACTCGTCCAACCCGGACGACTTCTACGGCGCGATCGGGCTCGCCGGGGTGCTTTCGGGCGACTCCAACGGGCACCACGTACGGGCGTTGCTGGAGCTGATCAACGTCGACGGCAAACTTCATCTGGTGGCGCTGGGGCGGCGGATCGACGGCGGGAACTCGCAGACGTTCGCGGCGCGCGAGGACTGGCGGACCCTGCTGCCGAATGACCAATGGGTCTTCCTCGCGGCGACCTTCGATTTCAACAAAGGGACCATGGCGCTGTACCGCGACGGCGTATCGCTGGACGGTTTCTACACCCGCTCCGACGACCCGTGGGACGTCTCCGGGCCGGGTCCGCACTACACCTCGGCCACCGATCCGCGAGGAATCAAAATCGGCGGCAGCTTCCCCCAGAACACCCGGGAAACCAACCCCTGTAACTGCCGCATGGACAGCCTGATGTTTCTCGATCGCGCGGTGACCCCGTACGAGATCCGTCAGCAGTACCGCCGGGCGACCTCGCTGCGGCCGTGACCGAACCAACCCCCTGAGCACCCCCTGAAGAACCTGAGCACCCCCCTCAGAAGGACGGAGTGATACGCGTGTTCACATCCGCAGGCAGATTTCGCAGATCCCTGATCACCACCCCCCTACTCGCCGTCGCGCTCGGCCTGTCCACGCTGGTGGCCCCGCCGGCACATGCGCAGGACCTCGGCGACCCCCTCACCGATCCGATACCGGAGAAGCCGACCCAGTCCACGCTCGGGTTGGTGCTGGAGGAGTACGCGCAGTTCCCCAAGTCGGAGACGTACCCGGACCCGCCGGTCGACAACAGGTTGCGGCGCCACGCCCGGATCAACTATCTCGGTGAGCTGCCGGACGGCTCCGGCCGTCAGTACGTACCCGACCTGAACGGCACTTTGTACCTGCTGGAGAACGGCCAGCCGCAGCCCTACCTCGACGTCAAGGAGACGTTCGCGCCCGCGTTCTTCTCCGCGCGCGGCCTCGGTCAGGGCTTCGGCTTCGTGTCCTTCCATCCCGAGTTCAAGACGAACGGGAAGTTCTACACCGCCCACACCGAGGACGCCGCACTCGCCACCCGGCCGCCGGACCTGACCCCGCAGCCGGACAGCAGGTTCCACGGCATCGTGACCGAGTGGACGGCGGCGGATCCGTCGGCGAGCACCTTCCAGGGGACCCGGCGGGAGCTGCTCCGGATCGGATTCCGGGGCCAGATCCACGGGGTTCAGCAGATCGACTTCAACACGACCGCCGAGCCCGGTGACCCGGACTACGGGCTGCTGTACGTCGCGGTGGGCGACGGCGGCCAGGGCGTGGGCAGAGACGTACCCCAGGAGACGGGCACCCCGCAGGGCAAGATCCTGCGGATCGACCCGCGCGGCACCAACAGCGACAACGGCCGGTACGGCGTACCGGCGAGCAACCCGTTCGTGGGCAGGCCAGGCTACCTCGGCGAGATCTACGCGATCGGGATGCGTGACCCGCACCGGTTCAGCTGGGACCCCGAGGCGGGCAACCGGATGTTCCTGGGCCACATCGGCGAGCACGCCGTCGAGGCGATCTACGAGGTACGGGCCGGCGACAACTTCGGCTGGAGCGAGCGGGAGGGTCCGTTCGTCTTCGACACCTCTTCGTCGAACCCCTGCCACCGGATCTACCCGCTGCCGGCGGACGACGACAAGTACGGCTACACGTACCCGGTGGCGGCGTACGACCACGACCCGCCGCCCAGCTGGAACTGCCGCTCGGACGTGGGGCGTGCGGTGTCTGGCGGCTTCGTCTACCGCGGCGATGCCGTACCCGAGCTGGACGGCAAGTACATCTTCGCCGACCTGGTCGACGGCCGGGTCTTCTACACCAACGCGGGCGAGATGCGTCGCAACAACAAGCACCTGGCCCACCTCTACCAGATGATGCTCTACGACAAGGCGTCCGGTAAGCGGGTCCGGATGCAGGACCTGTCCGGCCCCGGTGCACCGGGCGACCCGGAGCGGGTCGACCTGCGCTTCGGGCGCGACGCCGAGGGCGAGCTCTACCTGCTCGCGAAGTCGAACGGCAAGGTCTGGAAGGTCGTCGGCACCAAGCAGTTCGCCGGCGGCGACGTTGGAGACACCACCGTCACCGACGTGATGGGCGCCGACAACTGGGCACCGGTGACCCCGGCGAAGTGGCAGTTCCCGGGCACTGAGGTGATCCTCGCCGAGCCAGGCGCCGCACGCCCCGGCCCCCGCCGCCCCTTCGAGTACGCGGTGCTGACCGCGGGACCGCGGTTCGGCCCCGTGGAGATCACCGGTGAGGTACGGCTGGACACCCCGGTCTCGGTCAGCAACCGGGACGTGATCATCGTGTTCGGCTACAAATCCGACACGGAGTTCTACTACGCACACCTGTCCAGCGACAACACGATCTATCCGCACAACGGCATCTTCGTGGTGAACAACGCCGACCGGCTGCGGATCGATCACCAGTGGACCGGCTGGATAGGAGCCCCGCCCGCCGTCTCCGACGAGGAGTGGCACAAGGTACGCGTGGTGTTCTTCCCCGACTCGGGTGAGATCGCCGTGTACATGGACGACTCCGAGCACCCGCTGATGACCGCGACCAACACCTCGCTCGGCTCCGGCCGGGTCGGCTTCGGCTCGTTCGACAACATCGGCCGCATCCGCAACCTCACGGTGCGGGGGACCCCCGCCAGCTGAGCCAGTCGAGCACGACGCCCGCGCAGCGCGGCGGACGCAGATCGGGTACGGGGAGTCCATCTGCGCCCGCCGCGCCATCCATGCTACGGCGGGATCGGTCGCGCCAGCGCCCACACGCTCGACTTGGGGCCCCAAATGGCACCTGGGAAATCGGAGGAAACGGGCGCGAGTGCGACCATTTGAGGCCCCAAGTGCGCAACGAGTGGGACAACTACCAGAACAACAACGTCGAGTTCTACAAGTCGTTCCGGGACGTGGCGCGCAAGGCCCTCGCACCGCAGGGGCTGAAGAGCATGCACACCTTCTACGGCAGGGTGCGTGCGGCGTCGGAGCCGGACCGGGCCACGCTGCTGGCCAAGCTGGAGGACGGCGTGAAGACGCTGACCGCGGCCGAGCGGAGCCCGTTCGAGCGGGGGCTGCGCCGGGTGCGTACCGGGGAGTTGACCGCGTCGTTCCGCTCCGATGTGGAGCGCGGTGCGGTGCCGGCGGTGTCGTGGATCGTGGCGCCGGAGAGCCAGTGCGAGCACCCGTCCTCGGACGGGCCGAGCACCGGCTCCGAGTTGGTGTGGCAGCTGAAATCCACCGGCAAGGTGTGGATCGACATGGCCAGCCAGGGCACGGTCAGAACCCACTTCTCCGTGTACGCCAACGCGTACCGCACCGACGGCCCGTGGCGGTACGACGTGGCCCCCGGCGCGACCGTCTCCGACTACTTCAGCGTGCAGACCTACGGCGGCGGCAGGTACGACCTGTCCTGCTACGGCCCCAACGGGTTCTCCCGCCGCCTCACCGGCGACCTGAACGCGCCCGGCGTCACCGCCGAGGTCACCGCCGCGATCACCACCGACGAAGCCGGCATGGTGTGGCTGACCTTCGCCAACACCGGCACCTCGGCGGTCACGTTCACCGTCAAGCCCAACGCGTACCGCGGCGACGGGCCGTGGAGCTACACCGTCCCCGCCGGCGGCACCGTCAAGGACTACTGGCACGCCGGCTGGTACGGCAACCGCTGGTACGACCTGACCGCCACCGTCAGCAGCGACCCGAGCTTCAGCCGGCGGTTCCGCGGCTACATCGAGAACGGCTCCCACGGTGTCACCGGATAAGGGTCACCGATCGCCGGATGACGGGCATCGCCGCTGGTCCGGAGCCCGAAAGGGGCAGCGGAATGGGGCTTTCGGCCATAATTTTCGGCCACCCGGGCCTGCCGGGGTGGCGTAGTCTGGGTCGGCGAATTCGCCTCACAGGATCTGTTCGGGGACGCTGTCGTACGGGTGGGAGGCGCGCGGCTACCCAGGAGAGATAACGATGTCCGCGATCAGCCTGCAACGGGTGAGCAAGGTGTTCAACCGGCGCGTGGTCGCGGTGGACGAGCTGGACCTGGAGATCGGCACCGGCGAGCTGATGGTGCTGCTCGGGCCGTCCGGCTGCGGCAAGTCCACGGTGTTGCGGATGATCGCGGGGCTGGAGGCCCCGACGTCCGGTCAGATCCTGCTCGACGGCGAGGACGCGGCGGAGATCCCGATCCGCGAGCGTGGCGTGTCGATGGTCTTCCAGGACTACGCGCTCTACCCGCACATGTCGGTAAGGGACAACGTCGGTTTTCCGCTGAAGCTGCGGCGTACGCCGACCGACGAGACCCAGTCGCGGGTCACCGCGATGGCGACCCACCTGGGGATCGACGAGCTGCTCGACCGCGGCCCGGACAAGCTGTCCGGTGGGCAGCGGCAACGGGTGGCGATGGCGCGGGCAATGATCCGCCGGCCGTCGCTGTTCCTGCTGGACGAGCCGCTGTCCAATGTGGACAGCCTGCTGCGGTCGCGGCTGCGCGCCGAGATCGCCGAGATGGTACGCGCCAGCGCGGTCACCACCGTCTACGTCACCCACGATCAGGTCGAGGCGCTGAGCATGGCCGATCGGATCGCGGTGCTGCGCAACGGCGTACTGCAGCACGTGGGTACGCCGGAGGAGGTCTACCACCGGCCCGGCACCGCGTACGTGGCCGCGTTCGTGGGCTCGCCGCGGATGAACCTGCTGCCGGCGTACGTCGGGGTGCAGGCGGACACCCGGGTGCTGCTGCATCTCGGCGACCGGCACAGCGGCCCCTGCCTGGACCTGCCGTGGTCCGACCCGCGGTCCCGGGTGCTGGCCCACTACCACGGCGAAACCATCACCATGGGGGTACGCGCCGACGCGATCACGCTGGCCGACCGGGTCGCCGCGCCGGGGCGCTACCAGACCCTGCCGGGTTGGGTCCGCTTCGTCGAGCACCTGGGCCACGAGTCGATCGGCTATGTCGACATCGGCGCGGACCAGCTGGTGGTCGACCAGGCGGCCGAGGCCGGGGTCGACCGGCAACCCATGTCCGAGATCGCGGTCCGGCTCCCCGCTCACGAGCCGCTCGCCGCCGGCCGGCAGATCGAGCTGGCGGTGGCGATGGAGCAACTGCACTTCTTCGAGCGGAACGGCCAGCGGATCGCGTTCCGGATTACGTAGCCGGGGCGGGCGTACCGTTGAGTTGGTCTGTTCAGGTCTTTCCGGCCGGGCACCGGCAAGAGAGAATGTGTTCTCTGATTCAGGGTGCGGGGGGATGAGAGTGTCAGTTGTCGCTGCGGTCGACGTACCCCCGCCAGCGCCCGACGCCGCGCCGGGGCTGATCGGCAACACGCCACGGCGGCTCGGCGCGTGGCTGGTCGCGCTGGTGCTGCTCGCGCTCGTCACCGGCCTGGTCGGCGGCTACCAGATCGACGACCGCTCCTCCGTGGTGGACGACGTGGCGCTGCGCAGCGGCGCGCTGAGCACCACCGAGCTGGCGCTCTACCAGTCGCTCTCCGACGCGGACGCCACCGCGGCCAGCGCGTTCCTCGCGGGCGGGCTGGAGCCCCCGAAACTACGCCAACGGTACGAAAACGCGATCGCCCGCGCGTCCGCCGCGCTCGCTACCGCCGCCGACGGCGCCCCGGCCGAGCAGAGCGCCACGATCACCGAGCTGTCGGTCAACCTGCCGGTGTACACGGGGCTGGTGGAGCGGGCGCGGGCGTACAACCGGCAGCGGTTGCCGTTGGGCGCGGCGTACCTCCGGCAAGCTTCTTCCCTGATGCGCGAGACGCTGCTGCCCGCCGCGCAGAAGCTCTACCAGGACGAGGCGCGGCGGCTGGACGCGGCGCAGCGCAGCGCCGACGGCGGGCTGTGGTTGACCCTGTTGCTGGTGGTGGTGCTGCTCGGGGGGCTGGCGTGGGCGCAGCGCGAGCTGACCGGGCGTACCAACCGGGTGTTCAACCGCGGGCTGCTGGTGGCGACGGCGGCGACCCTGGTGGCGGGGATCTGGCTCGGTGTTGCCACGTTCGCCGCCGCGGGGCACATGGACGCCAGCCGGCGGGACGGCGCGGCGCAGCTCGCGCTGCTGGCGGAGGCCCGGATCGTGGCGTTGCAGGCCCGCAGCGACGAGGCGATGACGCTGATCGCCCGGGGCGGCGGGGCGGAGTTCGAGGAGCACTACACCGACGAGATCAAGCGGCTGGTCGGGCTGGTCGGTGACTCCGGGCTGCTCGCCGAGGCGCGGAAACAGGCCACCGAGGACCAGGTGCGCGACGCGCTCGACGAGGCGATCGCCACCGCCCGGCAGTGGCGCGCGGTGCACAGCGAGGTACGCGAGGCCGACAACGCGGGCAACTACAACGACGCGGTCACCAAGACCATCGGCGACGCGCCGGACAGCGCCGGCAGCCTCGCCGGCAAGCTCGACGCACAGCTGGCGCGGGCCATCGGGTACGCCAGCGCGCGGTTCCACCAGGAGGCGGCACGGGCACGCGGCGCGCTCTACGGCGTCGGGTACGCGCTGGGCGTACTGATGCTGATCACGGCGGTCGGCATCGCGGTCGGGCTGCAGCGGCGGATCAGGGAGTACCGATGAAGATCGCGTTGTGCCGGGCGGTGGCGCTGGTCGCGTTGGCCGCGCTGTCGGCGGGGTGCGCGGCGAGCGTGGACCCGCTGGACAGGCGTACCGCCCCGTCGGCGCGGGCGCCGCTGCCACCCGGTGTGGAGGACCCCGCCAAGATCGACGCCCCCGGGCCGGTGGACACCTCCTGCGGCGACGCGCGGCGCAGCCTGCGCCCCTCCGGCTCGCTGCCCAGCCCGCGGAAGATGCCCGCCGGCAGCACCATGCGGCGGATCCAGGACCGGGGCCGGCTGATCGTCGGGGTGGACCAGAACACGTACCTGTTCGGGTTCCGGGATCCGGCCACCGGCGACATCGTGGGCTTCGACGCCGACATCGCGCGGGAGCTGGCCCGGGCCATCCTGGGCGACCCGGAGAAGATCGAGTTCCGCGCGATGACCTCCGCCGAGCGGATCCCGGCGATCCAGAGCGACACCGTCGACGTGGTGGTACGCACCATGACGATCACCTGCGAACGGTGGCGCGACGTGGCGTTCTCCACCGAGTACTACACCGCCGGGCAGCGGGTACTGGTGGCGAGCGACTCCACAGCGAAGGGGATCGACGACCTCGCCGGGCAGAAGGTCTGCGCGCTCGGCGGCACCACCTCGATCCGGGAGCTCGCGCGGCGCAAGGCGAAGCCGGTGGCGGCCCGGGACTGGACCGACTGCCTGGTGCTGCTGCAGCAGGGCTACGTCGCGGCGGTCTCCACCGACGACGCGATCCTCGCCGGGCTCGCCGCCCAGGACCCCAGCACCAAGGTGGTCGGCGACGCGTTCACCGGCGAGCCGTACGGCATCGCGATGTCCCTGGAAGCGCGTGACCTGACGCGGTTCGTCAACGGCGTACTGGCGCGGATGCGGTCCGACGGGACCTGGGCGGAGATCCACCGGCGGTGGCTGGCCGCGACGCTCGGGAAGTCCAGCCCGCCCCAGGCGCGTTACCGGTCGTAGAGCCCATGGCAGACCCACCGCTGACACTCACCCGCGAGGACGTCGATCGACGCCTCGCCGAGCTGCGGCGCGCCGACGGCGAGATCTCGACCGGGTTGTACGCGATCGACACCCACCCGGCTCACGAGCTGCTGCGAGCCGCCGAGTTCTCCGGCGAGACCCGGAAGCTGTGGGGCGAGCTGAAGCCGGCCGTCGAGGTGTTGTGGGCGCAGTTCACCATCTGGCGCGAGCTGGTGGAGCGGGCGGGCGAACTCCGCGCCCGCGACGAGCGGCTCGGCGAAGCGGAGCTGGCCGAGCTGGAGATCCTGCTCTGCGAGCCGGTGATCGGGCTGGACGCGACCGGCGTACCGACCGTCGGTGGCCAGCCGCCGCCACAGTCCCGGCTCACCGTCGACGAGCTGTCCGGGCGGCTGCGCGACTCGTACGGCTCGGTGACGGCGAAGC
>JBOGDG010000011.1:0-17794 GCA_050701655.1 Micromonosporaceae bacterium | reverse complement strand
GCCTCCGGCGCGGTCGCACACGCCCGGCCCGGACCGTACGCCGTCGCCGAGCGGGTCGGCCGTTGAGTCGCCGTCGCCGTCGGCGGGGCCGTCCCGCGACAGCGTCGAGCCGACCGAGCCGGTGCCGGACAGCGCGATGCTGCAGCCGCAGGACGTGGGGCCGGGCTACCGGGTGGGATCGCCGCAGGGGTACGAGGACGGTGACCTGACGTGGCTGTTCGGGGCGGTGTGCGGGCAGGGCACGTGGACCCGGGCCAAGACAGTTGCCGGAAACGTCCGGGCGCTGGAACGCACCGGCCAGCCGACCGTGTTCGAGGTGGTGAACCGGTACGCGCCCGGCCACGCACGGCAGTACCTGACCGACCTGATCGCCACCACCGATCGCTGCCGGACGATGAAGAGTGACGACCGTACGATCACGCTGACCATCGTCGATCACGACATCGCCGGGGACGCGGGGATTCTGATCCGGATCGACGACTCCGCCGCGCCGTCGGACACCCGGTACGAGGTGTTCGTACGGCAGGGCGAGCTGGTCGCGTCTATCTGGGCGCGCTCCGAGGAGCAGGGGCGCGCGCTGGCCGGTAAGGCGGCGGCACGGCTCTGCGTCGCGACGCCAACCTGCTGAGCCGCCACGCGGCTGCCGAGCGGCGGTACCGGGCGAGGTCACGGCACCACGTGATCTCGCCCGGTAGCATGTGGCCCCGAGGAGGAGTGCTGCGATAGACGGCCCATGGTTTACGGCGGTTCTGCCGCTGGTGGCGTTCGCCCTGCTCACCGCCGGCAACGCGTTCTTCGTCGCTGCCGAGTTCTCCCTGGTGACCGTCGACCGGTCGCAGATCGCGCAACAGGCCGCCAGCGGTGACCGGCGGGCGCAGACCGTACAGAAGGCGCTCCGGTCTCTGTCTTTTCAGTTGTCGGGGGCGCAGCTCGGCATCACCATCACCGCGCTGCTGACCGGTTATCTGGCCGAGCCGGCGATCGCGCGGCTGCTGCGGCCGGCGTTCTCCGGGTTGGGTGGTCACGCGGTGGCCTCCGCGGTGGCGTTGGGGATCGCGACGCTGATCTCGATGCTGTTCGGCGAGCTGCTGCCGAAGAACGCCGCGATCGCCCGTCCGATGCCGACCGCGCGCTGGTCGGCGCCGCCGCAGCGGGCGTTCTCGTCGGTGTTCGGATGGCTGATCCACCTGCTCAACGGCTCGGCCAACTGGGTGGTACGCCGGCTCGGCGTCGAGCCACAGGAGGAGCTGGCGAGCGCGCGTTCCCCCGAGGAGCTGGGGCTGCTGGCGGCGATCTCGGCGCGCGCCGGCGCGCTGCCCCGGGAGACCGCGGTGCTGCTGCAGCGCACCATCCGGTTCGGGGACAAGCGGGCGGCGGAGGCGATGACGCCGCGGGTGGACCTGATCGGGCTGCGTACCGACGCCACGGTCGCGGAGCTGCTCGCGGCGGTGCGGGAGTCCGGTCACAGCAGATTCCCGGTGTACGAGGAGACCCTGGACCAGATCGTCGGGGTCGCGAGCGTGACCGACGCGCTGGCGATCCCCCCGGCGCAGCGCGCCACCACCCCTGTGCGCGACGTGGCGACCGAGCCGGTGTTCGTACCGGAGCATCTGGATCTGGATTCGCTGCTGGACATCCTGCGCGGCTCGGAGACCGCGCTCGCCGTGGTGGTCGACGAGTACGGCGGCACCGACGGCGTGGTCACCGTCGAGGACCTGGTCGAGGAGCTGGTCGGGGAGATCGCCGACGAACACGACGAGCCGGAGTCGATGCTGGTCGACGCGCTCGCGGTGACCGTGCCGGGGGCGGATCCGACCCGGTTCGTCTCCGGCGTACTGCGCGAGGACGAGGTCGCCGAGCAGACCGGCTTCCGGCTGCCGGAAGGCCCGTACGAGACGCTCGCCGGCTTTCTGATGGCGCAGCTCGGGCAGATCCCCGCCGAGGGCGAGACGCTCACGTACCAGGGCTGGGAGTTCACCGTCACCGCGGTCGACCGGCACCGCGTCGAGCAGGTACGCGTACGCTCGCCGGTCGACTGGCGCCCCGACCGGCTCGGCGGGGAGTCGCGGTGAGCGCCGGCACGGTGCTTGTGAGCGTGTTGCTGCTGTTGGGCAACGGGTTCTTCGTCGGCAGCGAGTTCGCCCTGATCGCCTCCCGCCGTACGGTCGTGGAGCCGCTGGCCGCGGGCTCGGCACGGGCCCGGCTGGCGCTGCGCGCGATGAACCAGATCCCGCTGATGATCGCCGGCGCGCAGCTCGGGATCACGATCTGTTCGCTGGGGCTGGGTGCGATCGCGGAGCCGGCGCTGGCGCGGCTGCTCGAAGGGCCGTTCCACGCGATCGGGCTGCCGGAGCAGGCCGTACACCCGGTGGCTTTTGTGTTGGCGCTCGGAGTCATCGTCTTCCTGCACACCGTGGTCGGCGAGATGGTGCCGAAGAACATCACGATCGCCGGGCCGGAGGCGTCGGTGCTCTGGCTGGGGCCGCCGATGCTGTGGTTCTGCCTCGGCACCAAGCCGCTGCTGCTGGCGATGAAGTGGGCGTCGCGGTCGCTGCTGCGGCTGTGGGGGATCGAGGCGGCGGAGGCGGTGAAGACGGTCTACACCGCCGAGGAGCTGGCGGGGCTGGTGGCCGAGTCGCGTACCGAGGGGCTGCTGGACCCGGAGGCGCACCGGCGGATCACCGGCGCGCTGGCGCTGTCCCGGCGTACGGCTGGCGAGGTGCTGCAGCCGTGGCCCACCGTCGACACGGTCCCCGACGACATCACGCCCGGCTCGCTCGAGGTGCTCGCCACCCGCGCCCGCCGCTCGCGGTTCCCGGTGATCGAACGGGACACCCGGCGGGTGCTCGGTTTCGTACACGTCAAGGACGTACTGCCGATCAACGGCTCGGCCCGGCGGCAACAGCTGCCGCGCGAGCTGATCCGGCCGCTCGGTGTGGTGCCGGCCAGCCGTACGCTCGCCGACCTGATGCTGCAGATGCGGCGCAACCGCAGCCACATCGTGCTGGTCAGCGACGACACCAGCCCCCTCGGCATCGTCACCATGGAAGACGTACTCGCCGCCGTAGTGGGCGGCCGCCCCGCCGCGGTGTCGTGACCAGCGGCGAGGCGGCCGAGTTGGTGCCCGGTAGGAGGGTGGCTACCGGACCGGGGAGCCGACGAGGGCGACGTCGGCGGCGCGTACGTACATGAAGCGGTGTCCGAACTGGATCTGGTAGTAGCGGTCCTTCCCGCTGACCACCGTGTGCCGTGCCGGATCGAGCGTCACCGCCCAGTAGTAGTCGGTGCTCGGCATCATCCCGACGGTGTAGAACTGACGGGCCGGCAGCTCGTACTGCAGCGGCACGATCGACTGTGGATTGATGTAGTCGGGGTACGCCGACGCCTCCGGGTACGCCCGCCCGTACACCGGGATCGAGTTCTTTCCGGGCTTCGGAGTGATCACCAGGCCGGTGGCCCACATCGTGTCGGCCTTGTGCAGCCAGCCCTTCTGGCCGAGATACCAGATCGCGATCCACTCGCCGCGCTGGTCGGCGACCGCGAACTGCTGGCCGGCGTCGACGCGGCTGCCGATGTCGGAGACCCGCATCGTGTTCGGGGAGCCGTCCGGGCGTAGCCCCAGGTCGTTGAGCAGTGGCGCGTCGTCGCGCGGTGCGGTGCGCAGGATCACCGAAGCGGAGCTGCGGGCCGGGCAGAGCGCGCTCGGCGCCGACGGGTCGCAGCCGTAGAACGCCGGCTTGTTGGTGGCGTAGTCGGGGTTGATGGTGACCATGTTCGAGCGCGGCGCGCCGGTCTCCTTGAACGGCTTGCCGAGCAGGTCGAAGTAGTGGCCCCAGTCCCAGTACGGGCCCGGGTCCCAGTGCATCGCCGGCACCCGCGCCGGCGTGATCCCCGGTACGTTGTCGTGCCCGATGATGTGCTGCCGGTCGATCGGGATGTCGTACTTCGCGGCGAGGTGCCTCACCAGCTTCGCCGAGGTGCGGTACATCGCCTCGGTGTACCAGGTGCCCTGCGCGGCGAAGCCCTCGTGCTCGAGCCCGATGGAGTGGGCGTTGACGTACCAGTTGCCGGCGTGCCAGCCGACGTCCTTGTTCGGTACGTGGTGCGCGATGTGGCCGTCGCTGGAGCGCAGCGTGTAGTGCCAGGAGACGTACCGGGGGTTCTGCACCAGCCGCAGTGTGTTCTCGTAGCTGGTCTCGGTGTCGTGGATCAGGATGTAGTTGATCTTCAGGTTGTTCGGCCGGTCGGCGACGTCGTGGTTGCCGTACTCCCACGGCTGGGGGCCGTACTGCTCGTACGGGGCGGGGATCCACTCGCACGAGATGTCGCTCGGGCAGTCGGCGCCGGCGCTGTTGGTGGCGCGCATCCCCAGCTCACCGAGCTGGCCGGTCTGAGGGGTCACCGAGGTCGGCGCCAGCCTCACCGTCTCGCCGTCGTCGGTGGTACGCGTCGCGCCGGTACGCATCGTCGCGTACACCTCGTCGGCGAACTGCTGTGCCGCCTTGGTGTCCTCCGCGCCGCTGTAGCGGGCGACCGCGCCGTACCAGGCGCCGGGGTCGGAGGAGGGATGCTCCTGGTACGAGGCGAGCAGCGCCGCGCCGCCCCGGATGTTGGTGCTCGGGTCGTTGCGCAGCTCGGCGGCGTCCAGGCCGGTCAGCGCGGCGGCGGTTTCGAGGGTACGCAGCGACGCCGGCGGTTCACCAGCGGGCGGCTCGGAGTCCGGTACGTCCAGGAGCCGGGAGTCGTCGCCCCGGGGATCGCCGTGGTCGTGGTGCGGATCCTCGGTCACGGACGCGATGTCGGTCAGGTGCATCGGCCCGTACCCGGCGGCGCGGCTGGGCTGGCCGAGGTTGGCGTCCCACCGCGACTCCAGGTAGGAGACGGCGAGAAGCACCTCCTGTGGTACGCCGTGCTCCGCTGCCGCGTCGGCGAAGGCCTGTTGCCGCGCGCTGCCGTCGGAGAGGGTGTAGCCGCCGTCGGGTGCCGCGGTGGCGGTACTCAGCGGAGCCAGCACGACCGCGATCGCGACGGCTATGCCGAGGTATCTGGATCTCATGGATCGCCTCCCGAGCGCGTTGACGGTGAATCAACACGCCCACTCTCGCCCCCGGCCCAGGATCTCGTCAATACCTGCCGGCATCGCGGTCGCGTACAACAGAAATTTTCATGAGATACGCCGAGGCAAGCCCTCGCGGTGCGGGCGTTGTCAGGTGGACGATAACTAGGTGCCACCGAACCGTTACACACGGGATGCTGTTCCAGTCCGGGTTCGGCGTGACGGCACGACTGGTCGATCCCGCACTTCACCCACACACTCCCCCCAGGCGGTCCGGGATGAATGGCAGACGACTTGCCCTGATCGTGGCCAATGACGAGTACGCCGATCCCGAGCTGCGCCGGCTCGCCGCCCCGACCCAGGACGCGGCCGCGCTCGCCGACGCACTCGGTGCCCCTTCGGTGGGCGGATTCGATGTGCAGGTGCTGCACAATCGGCCCGCGCAGGAGGTGCGGATCGCGATCGAGGAGTTCTTCAGCGGCCGGAATCCAGAGGACCTGCTGCTGCTGCATTTCTCCTGCCATGGCCTGAAGAACGCGTCGGGCGAGCTGTTCCTCGCCGCGGCTGACACCCGGCCCGCATGGCTCGCGTCCACCGGCGTCGGCGCCGACTTCGTCAACCGCCAGATGGCCGACAGCCGCGCCCAGCGGATCGCACTGCTCCTGGACTGTTGCTACGGCGGCGCGTTCCCGCGCGGCATGGTGGTACGCGCCGCCGGCGAGGCGCAGGTACAGGACGCCTTTGCCGGACAGGAGCACATCGGCGGCGGTCGCGGCCGGGTCGTGGTCACCGCCTCAAGCGCGATGGAGTACGCCTTCGAGGGCTCCCATCTGACGTCGGGTGCGCCCACCCCGTCGGTCTTCACCGGCGCGGTCGTGGACGGCCTGACCACGGGCGAGGCGGATCGAGACGGCGACGGCTGGGTCGGGCTCACCGAGCTGGTCAGCTATGTCACCGACAGAGTGCGTCGGAAGACGCCGCACCAGACACCGCAGATGTGGACCTTCGGCTCATACGGCGAGCTCTTGATCGCACGTAGCCGGATTCGCCGGATCGCCCCGACTCCGTTGCCGTCCGAACTCGTCGAGGCGATGGACAACCCTATGGCGGCCGTACGGTTCGGAGTGGTCGACGATCTGCGGCGCCGGTTGCGCGAGGCGGATCTGGGCCAGGCGTACGCGGCATGGCAGGCACTGTTGCGGATGTCCGAAGACGACAGCCGGAGGGTGTCGGAGGTGGCGCGCCAGGGCGCGACAGAAGCCGCGCCGAAGGCATCGGTGGAGTCGCTCGACCTGGGAACGGTGTCGCCGGGCGAGAGCGCCGAGGGCAGCTTCACCCTCGCGGGTCCGCCGATCGCGCTCACGGCCGTCGCGGAAGGCTCCGCCCCTTGGCTCCGTGTCGATCATGAAGGCTCCGCGGTGCGGGTAACCGCCAGGCCGGCCGAGGCGGGCGAGTCGGTCACGGAGGTGTTGATCAGCGGTCCAACGGGGAAGCAGACGGTGCGAATCCGAGTCCGCGTGGGCGCCGCGGCACCCGGGCCGCAGCCCCCACCCGTGACGCACCCGTCTGGGCCGGGCATCGCTGCGCTTCCTGCGAACGCGGCGATGGGTGCCTGGACGCCGGTGCCGCCCGCGGTGCCGGGTGGCGGTCGACCCCCGTACACCTTCGCTGGCGTCGGAGCCGGGACCGACCAGAACAAGACGTGGGTCTGGCGCCTGGTCGCGGCGCTGATCCCACTGCTGAGCTGTGGTTTCCTGGCCTGGGCGGTCATGGTCTTCTACGCGGTCCGACGCCGGAGCTGGATCCTCGGCCTGGCTGCGGTGGGATACGTCGCACTGTCGGTGCTGTTCGTGATCCTCTTACAACCGGAAGGAGCCGAGGAGACGGTCGGTGGCGGCGTGGGCATCATGCTCTGGTTCCTCACGACCTTTGGTGCCGCGCTCCACGGTGCCCTACTCGATCCCGACTGGCCACCGCGTACCCCGGACCGGCCGGTCGGCTTATGATCCGCGGCGAGTGACGAGCAGTGAGTCCCCGTCAGCCGGTGGGCCAGGTGCGCCAGCTCTGCCAGGAGCGGCTCGGGGTCGGGCCGCGCTGGCCCTGGTAGCGGGAGCCGTACACGCTCGACCCGTACGGGTGGTCGGCGGGCGAGGAGAGCCGGAAGATGCAGAGCTGGCCGATCTTCATCCCGGGCCAGAGCGTGATCGGCAGGTTCGCCACGTTGGACAGCTCCAGCGTGACGTGACCCGAGAAGCCGGGGTCGATGAAGCCGGCGGTCGAGTGGGTGAGCAGCCCCAGCCGCCCCAACGACGACTTGCCCTCCAGCCGGCCCGCGAGATCGTCCGGCAGCGTCACCACTTCCAGCGTCGAGGCGAGTACGAACTCGCCCGGATGCAGCACGAACGACTCGTCGTCGGGCACCTCGACCAGCGAGGTCAGCTCGTCCTGCCGCACGGACGGATCGATGTGGGTGTACTTCGTGTTGTTGAAGACCCGGAACCACCGGTCCAGCCGTACGTCGATGCTCGACGGCTGGATCAGCGTCGGCTCGAACGGCTCCAACTGCAGACGTCCCTGCTTGAACTGGTCGATCAGATCCCGGTCCGAAAGCAGCATGCCTGGAGGTTACCCAATGCGCCGAAATGACGGACTGTCGTGTGGCCGATAACAGGATGTCGCTGCGCGGTGACAGGCGGGATGCTGGAGCCGTCAACTCGTCGCTATGGAGGCGCGATGGCCACCGCGGTGCTGCTCGGGGTAACCGAGGACGGGGCCGACGAGGGTCGCCTGGAGGAGCTGTCGCTGCGGCTGCGCGAAGAGCTGCTGGCGCTCGCGGTGCAGTCGGTCGAGCCGCGGCGTGACGGCGAGGCGCCGGAAGGCACCCGTGCCGGCGCGGCCGAGATCGCCGGCGCGCTGGTGGTGTCGCTGCAGCCCACGGTCCAGCTGGTCGGAGCCATGATCGCGGTGGTACGCAACTGGCTGCGCCGCCGCGGAGCGCAGACCACCGTACGGATCGAGATCGGCGGCGACGTACTGGAGCTGAGCGGCGCCGACTCGCAGACCCAGCAACGGCTGGTCGACCACTGGATCGCCGAGCACTCGACCGGGTGAACGCGATGGACAGTCCGCACCAGATCCCCGACGACAACCCTGGCGCCGCCGGAGGTGGGCGGCACGCCCTGATTGTCGCCAACGACGAGTACGCCGATCCGGAGCTGCGCCGCCTCGCCGCCCCGGCGGCGGACCCCATCAGGGATCCGCCACCAGCAGCCGGCGCCTTCAGTCAGTGAAGAACTCCCGCAGCACCGGGGCCACCGCCTGGGCCTTGAGCATGTGGGTCTGGCCCGGCAGGGTCCGGTACGTCGACTGCGGCACCGTGTCGGCGAGCGCGCGGTTGCCGTTGCGCATCCAGTCCGGGCTCTTGCCGCCGTCCAGCACCAGCGTCGGCACCGTGGCGCCCGACCAGCGGCCCTCGGGGAGCGGCTTGCCGCGCTGGTTGCCGTGCAGAATCGAGAAGTCGTACGGCAGCGTGTGCGCGACGCCGGCGAGCTGCTTCCACACCGGCATCAGCCGCATCAGCGCGATCATGATCCGCGGTACGCCGACCGACTTCATGAAGCTCTTCACTGCGTCGCCGGGCCGGCCGGCGGCGAGCATCCCTTCCAGCTGCGCGATGTAGTCGTTGGGCACCGGGTCGCGGCTGTCGTCGACGATGAACGGCGCCTCGTACGTGGCGAGCTTGGTGATCGGCACTCCCTGGTGCGCGGCCTCCAGCGCGAGCGCGGCACCGGAGGACTGGCCGAACACGTACGCCGATTCGCCTGCCTCATCGATCACCGTCTCCAGGTCCTCCACCTCGCGCCGTACGTCGTACGGGGCGGTGTCGCCGCTGTCGCCACGGCCCCGCCGGTCGTACACGTAGACGGTGTAGTGCTCGGCGAGCAGCTTCGCCAGCGGGCGGGCCGGCCCCATCGAGCGCTGGCACAGGGCGCCGTCCACCAGCACCAACGCTGGTCCGCTGCCGGAGCGTTCGTACGCGATCGTCGTTCCGTCTCGGGAGATTGCCTTGTCCATCGGGCTCACCTTTCTCATGGCTTCTGGATGGTTAGACCGCCGGGACGGTGCGAACTAATCGGCACCGGGAGCACCGGGAGCACCGGGAGCACCGGGAGCACCGGGAGCGGCGGGAGCGCCGGGAGCGCCGGGAGCGCCGGGAGCGCCGGGTGGCGCCGATACCGAGACCGGTCGTTCCGTATGCTGGGCGGATGTCGACCGCCAGACCGGGCCGGCCCCGGGAGAGCCGGGTGGACCAGGCGATCGCCGCCGCGGTGCCGGCCGTACTCGCTGAGGTGGGCTACCGGCGGTTGACCGTGGACGCGGTCGCCGCCCGCGCCGGAGTCGGCAAGGCGGCGATCTACCGCCGGCACCCTACCAAGCAGGAGATGGTCTTCGCCGCCGTCGTACACGACACCCGGATCGACCCGCCGCCGGACTCCGGCTCGCTGCGCGGAGACCTCGCCGCGCTCGCCCATGCCATCGTGGACAGCCTCACCCGGCCAGCCGCCGGTACGGTGCTCGGGCTGCTCGCCGACGTACTGACCGATCCGGGGTTGGCGCGGCGGTTCGCCGAGACGTACCTCGCCGCCGAACGCGCCTGCATCGACGAGGTGCTGCGCCGGGCGGTGGAGCGCGGCGAGCTGCCCCGTACCCCCGAAGTGGCCAGAGTGCACGCGCTGCTGCTCGGGCCGGTCTTCGCCTGGGTGTTCCAGCTGCAGCAGTCCGACCCGCACGGCTTCGCCGACGAGCTCGCGGAGCTGCTGGTGTCGGCGCTGACCGCCGACCGGTGACTCAGCACGCGCTCCGCATCGCGAATGCGACGGCCTCGTCGGGGGTTGAGGCGTGCTGGACGCCTGGGACGGGCTGGCCGTCCTGGTCGAAGACTCGCCAGCCGCCGAGCGAGATCACGGGTACGCCACCCCGCCGTTTCGCGAGCGCGAGCTCGCTGAGCGTCCCCCAGGAACCGCCCACCACGATCACCGCATCCGCGCTCCACACGATGATCGCGTTACGCGCCTGGCCCATGTTGGTCACGATGGTCGCGGACAGCTCCGGCGACTCCCCCTCCCGGCTGTCGTCGGCCCGTACACCCACCACCAGCCCGTCTCGTGACCGCACCCCGGCCGCCACGGCGGCCATCACGCCGCCACCCCCACAGATCACGACCGCGTCCTGCTCGGCGAGCAGCTCTCCGACCCGGCGAGCATTGGCCGCGTCCTCCTCGGTGCAGAGAGCGGGGCCGCAGACAGCGACTTGGAAGGGCATCAATTCTCCTTGGTACGCCGGTCTCGTTGGAACGTTGTGCGGCCCATGAGGGCTAGGTCCCGGCGAGAAGCTGGCGATGGTCGTACCGACCCTCCGGTGGCGAGATGACGCAGAACTCGTTGCCCTGGGGTCGGCCAGAATCGCCGTGCGAAAGCCAGCGTCATCGTGTGGCGGTGTGATCACGCGGGCGCCGAGGGCGGACAGCCGCTCGACCTCCGTTCATGGCGAGGCCACTGCGAGCGGCGAGTGGATGCCGTCGGCTCGCCCTATTGTCGGTGGCTCGGCCTAGCCTGCGGCCATGCATATCGTCCTGATTCCCGGTCTCTGGCTCGACGGCTCGTCGTGGGACGAGGTCGTTCCCGCCCTCGAACAGGCGGGGCACCGCACGCACCCGCTCACGCTGCCCGGCATGGAGTCCAAAGACACCGACCGCTCCGAGATCACCCTGCGCGACCATGTCGACGCGGTGGTAGGGGTGATCGACTCCATCGACCCGGCCGACGGCAAGGTCGTGCTCGTCGGGCACTCCGGCGGCGGCGCGATCGCCCATGCCGCGGTCGACGCGCGGCCGGATCGGGTCGCCCGCGTCGTCTACGTCGACAGCGGCCCCCTCGGCGACGGCGGGGTCATCAACGACGAGCTCCCGACCGACTACGGCGAGGTCCCGTTGCCGGACTGGTCGCTCTTCGGAGAGGAAGACCTCGTCGATCTCGACGACGAGCTGCGCGCGGCGTTCCGGGAGCGCGCTATCCCGTCGCCTGCGCAGGTTGCGAGGGGCCCGCAGCGGCTCTCCGACGAGCGTCGCTACGAGGTGCCGGTCACGGTCATCGCGTGCGAGTTCCCGAGTGCGATGCTCCAGGAGTGGATGGAGCAGGGGCATCCATACGTGCGGGAGCTCGCGAAGATCCGCGACGTCGACTACATCGACCTGCCTACCGGCCACTGGCCGCAGTTCACCCGGCCCGAGGAGCTCGCGCGGGCGATCCTCACCAGCGTCGCCCCCGCCTGATCGCCCGCTCGCGCAGCGCGCCACGAGGCCCGCGGACATCTTTACCGTCAATAAGTTGCAGCGGATGATGAGCCGATGAAATTGCGGCGCTCCTCGACAACGCCACGTGGTGGCTCGGCTGGCTCTTCGGTGCGTTGGCCGGTGCCTTCGGCCTGGGGATGGGCGGATGGCTGGTGCTGCGGGCAGCGCCGGCGGATGCCGGATCCTCGGCTGTTGCTGGCGCCCTCGGAGGGAGTTGACCTGGGGGTCCCGCTCACGGAGACGATCCCTGTGGTCGGCCGCGCGGCCGTGGAGCTGTTCAAGCTGAGCGATGTGGCGTACGGCGAGGACGCGTTCGCGCGGGATTTGGCGGCGCTGGCGGGGGACCGTTTCCACGACCTCAGGCCTCGCCCCGTCTGGCCAGTGGGTGCGATCGCACTGCGCCGGTTTCCCGCCGAGGCCGAGCGTGGCCGGCTGAGGCGGTGGCAGGACCGGCGCAACGCCATGTTGTTCGTCGGGTGGTGCGTGTTCGTGCTCGTTCCGCCGCTGCTGCTGACCGGTCTGGCCGCTCACTACAGCGAACTGCTCCGCATAGCCGCGCTCGCCGCGAGCGCACTCGCATCGGCGCCGCTGCTTTGAAGATCTGGGTGACCCTCAGCGGTTGCAGTGGCCTGGCCGATGAGAGCGCCATGATCGACGGACCTGACCTGGTCACCACTCTCGCCGGCCAAAGCCACCGCGTGAGTTTGCGGTCCGGGCGCATGACGGTGTTGCCTCGGGGGTCACTGCGGGGGTGTGGCAAAGCCTGGCTGCTCACGTACCCGGGGCACAAGGGACGTCCGGTTCCCAAGCTGCTGCTCGGCGACCCCCGCACCGGACGGTTGCGCAGCAGCGCCGACCTGCGCGCCCTGGCGACGGTCCTACGCGACTCCGACGACGAACGCGACCAGAGCGCGGCGTTGTCGCTGGAGGAGTTGGCAGCCCAGGCATCCCGCAGCGAGTCGCCGTCTGTGGACACCCCGACGCCTGACGACATGGCCGCCGATCTCGACCCTCCCACGGTCTGGGGCGCATTGAAGGGCTTGGGCCGCATCGTCCCGATGCTCGGCGTTGTGGCCACGGTTGCTCTGGCGGGCGGCTGGGCCGGCACAGATTCCGAGGTGGTACGCCCTGCGCTCATTCTCGCCGGAGCAGGGCTGTTCGGGTTGTGGGTGCTGTACACGCTGTACCGCACCATAGTGCTGCTCGGCGCACTGTTGACCGCCGCACGCATACTCCGCTGACCGGCCGGTGAACACCGCCCGGCAAATAAAGTTCTGCGCTCGTGTCGATCCGGCAGGCGGTGGTTCGTATGGATGGTGAGACGCTGGCGCCGGGCCGGCAGAGGAGGGGCTGGTAACGATGAACACGGTGCAGACGCTGGTGACCGGTCGGGGCCTGGTCGAATCGCCGCGGTGGCACGAAGGCCGGTTGTACTTCTCGGACTGGTCCGCCGGCGAGGTTCTCGCCGTAGACCTCAGCGGCCGCAGCGAGGTGGTCGCGCGGGTGGATTCGCTGCCGCTGTGCACCGCGTGGCTGCCGGACGGTCGGCTGGTGATCGTCTCGTCTGGCGACGGACGGCTGTTGCGCCGGGAGCATGACGGGGCTCTGACCACGTACGCGGATCTCGGTCGGCCGGGCTGGAACGACATCGTGGTGGACGGCCGCGGCAACGCGTACGTCAACGGTTTGGACTTCAACCCGATGGCCGGGGAGGCCCAGAAGCCCGGGTACGTCCATCTGGCCACGCCGGACGGGTCGGTGCGCCAGGTGGCCGACGACATCGCTTTCCCCAACGGGATGGCGGTGACCCCCGACAACTCCACGCTCATCGTCGCGGACTCCTATCGGCACAGCCTGGTGGCCTTCGACATCGACCCCGACGGTGGCCTGTCCAACCGCCGGGTCTGGGCCGACCTCGGTGAGGCCGCCGCCCCGGATGGCATCTGCATCGACGCGGAGAACGCCGTCTGGTACGCCGACGTACCCAACCAGCGGTGTGTACGCGTTGCCGAGGGCGGCACGGTCCTGCAGACCATCGAGTTGGACCGCGGCGGCTTCGCATGCACGTTGGGTGGCCCAGCCGGGACGACCCTGTTCATCGTGGCCGCCGAATGGCAAGGCATGACCGAGCCGGAGCCGGTGACGCCCGGCAGCGGGCAGGTGCTCACCACCGAGGTCGAGGTGCCCGGAGCCGGCTGGCCGTGACGAGACCAGGCACGAGAGACGCGGCTACCGAAGGAGCCATCTGCTGGTCAGCTCCATCACGTCCGTGCGGCTGCGTGCGCCGTGGTCGGCGGCGATGACCTGTTCGCCGATCCACACCGAGAAGGCGATCATGCTGCGTACCTCCACGTCGTCCTCGTCGGGACAGAAGGCGCGAAAGAGCGAACGCAGGTAGTCCATCCGCCGGTTGTCGACGCGCCGGAGGCGCGCTGCGACCGCTTCGTCGCGCCGGGCCCAGTCGCGGATGGCCAGGTCGGTCCTGATGTTGGTCCGCAGTCCGTCGCCCGATGAGGCGATCGCGGCCAGCCGCGCGAACGTGGCTCTGGCGTCCCCGCCCGGGGCCTCGGCCCGTTCGATGATTTCGTCGGTCACCTCGCGCTCCCACGCGTCGAGCATCTCCTCGAGCAGCGCGCCCCGGTCGCTGAAGTACCAGTAGAAGCCGCCCTTGGTGACGCCGAGCCGCTGGGCCAGCGACTCGACGCGTACGGCGTCCGGGCCGCCAGCGGAGAGCGCCCGCAGCCCCTCGTCGACCCACTTGCCGCGAGGCGTACGGGTGACGCCCATGCTGTGCCTCCTCTCACGCGTGCACGAACTATACGGCACCGTATGGGTGGTGCTAACGTCCTTCTATACGCCGCCGTATGGAACGAGGCCAGCTCATGAGACTCCCGAGCACTGCGCATACGTCCCGCCCGTGGCGGATCCACGAGATCGCTGATGACTTCCGGCTCGAGGACGTGTGGGCGCTGCCGACACCGGGTGGCCCGGACGACCTCGCGCGACTCGTACGGCAGTTCGCCTCCGGCGAGGGGTCGCATCGCTACTCGCCTGTCGTGCACGCGCTCTTCGCGATCCGCTGGAAGCTCGGAGCGCTGCTCGGCTGGGACCGGCCTGACGCCAGCATCGGCGTACGGGTGCCGACGCTCCGCGATCGGTTGCCGGCGGATCTCCGTGACGCTGCGCCCGGACCGGACCTCCGCGGGGTTCCGTTCACCTCGGTCTACCTGACCGACAACGAGTGGGTGGCCGAGACCGCCAACCGGACCGTGCACGGGGTCATGCACATCGGCTGGGTCCCGGATGAAGCCGGTGGCTACCGCGGCCAGATGGCCGTACTGGTGAAGCCGAACGGGCTGCTCGGCGCCTGCTACATGGCGGCCATCAAGCCGTTCCGGTACCTGTTGGTGTACCCGGCGCTGATCCGATCGATCGGACGCAAATGGCAGCTGCGGGCGGACGATCGGCCCGCGGGATGAGGGCGGCCCCTGAGCTGTGAGCCAGCCGGGGTTCGTCACGCGCTCTGAGCTGCCGCTAACAGCCGCTGCCCGAGGATGCGCGCGGCCTCCTGGAGCTCGGGACACCTCATGATCCGGTACGACGCCGGGATCGCCGCGAGCTGCTCGGCGTACCAGATCGGGTTGCTGGTGCTGCCGACCAGGCGGCTAGTCTCGGGGTCGAGCGGCTCGAGTCGTCCGAGGGTACGGGGGATGCAACGCGCCACGGTGTCGAAGGGTGCGTCGATGACGACTTCGACGTCGTACTCCCATCCGACGGCGAGATGCTCCTCGAGCATGGCGACCGGGTCGAGGTCGGCGGGTGGGCTGAAGGTGTCGTCGAGCAACTCGACTCCGCGCACCCGGTCGATCCGGTAGGCCCGGCGGGCGTCGCTGGTGTGGGACCAACACAGCAGGTACCACCGGCCGTGGCGTACGACCACCGCCCACGGATCCACGTCGACGACCCACTCCGAGCCGGCCTCGGAGCGGTAGCCGAGGCGTACCCGCCGCTGGTGCGAACAGGCGCGTACGAGGGCGGTCGTGGTCTCGGGGTCGGGGCGGGCTGCGGCGCGGTCGGGGGCGGGTGCTGTGGTCCGGCGTACCGCCTCGACCTGGGCGGCGACCGGCTCCGGGAGTGCCCGCACGATCTTGCCGAGCGCGCTGCCGACCGGGTCGGTGGGATCGCTAGCGTCGTGGTGGCCGTCGAGCACGGCCATCACCAGGCCGAGCGCCTCGGTCGCGTTGAACATCAGTGGTGGTAGCCGCGTGCCGCGGCCGACGCGGTAGCCGCCGTACGGCCCGCGTACGGAATCGATCGGGATGCCGGCCTCGCGGAGGATCCCGACGTACCGCCGGGCAGCTCGCTCCGAGACGCCGAGCTTGTCGGCGAGCCGGTCCGCGGTGATGCCCGGGCTGCCCTGGATCAGTTCGAGGGTCAGCAGCGCCCGTGCCGTAGGGCTCGCGTCGGGCTTCACTGTTCCCTCGCAATCCGGAAGCAGCACGTCCGGAATGGAACCTAGCATGCGGGTCATGGGCCTAGAGGACATGACAGTGATCAGGGAGTCGCTCGCGGGCGACGAGGTCGAGATGCTGCTCTTCGCGCTGGAGCGTGCCCGCGCACAGTTCGCGTGGAAGTGCGGCGGGCTGGACGCCGCCGGCCTGAGCAAGGCCCACCCGCCGTCGACGATGACCTTGGGCGGCCTGCTGAAACACCAGGCCGCGGTCGAGGACCGGACCGTCGCCGTGGATCTGACCGGGGAGCCGGTCGGGCCGCCCTGGGACGCCGTCGACTTCGACGCCGAGCCCGACTGGGAGTGGCGTACGGCGGCCGACGACTCACCCGAGGAGCTGTACGCGCTCTGGCGGCGTGCTGTCGAGCGCTCCCGGGCCGCGTGGGCACGGGCCCTCGCCGCGGGGGGACTCGACCAGCCGTCGAAGTTCACCACCAACACCGGCGAACACCCCAACCTCCGCCGCATCCTGGTCGACCTGATCGAGCAGTACATCCGCCACACCGGCCAGGCCGACCTCATGCGCGAGGCCGTCGACGGTCTGGTGGGAGAGGATCCGCCGCCGCAGCCATGATGACGGCTATGCAGGCGCCGATCCCGGCCGAGCAGCTGACCATCATCCCCGCCTACCAGGCGCCCTGGGACGACCTGGTCGCGATCTTCGGCACCACCGACTACGCGGACCGGTGCCAGTGCCAGCGGTTCAAGGTCCCCGGCTGGGTTCTGGCGCGACTCCACGCAGGACCAGCGGATCACGATGCTGCGAACGCAGACCGCGTGCGGCGACCCGGACACGGCGGCCACCAGCGGGTTGGTGGCATACCTCGATGACGAGCCGGTGGGCTGGGTCGCGGTCGAGCCGCGGACCGCGTACCCCAAGCTGCGTACCTCTCGTGTGCCGTGGAGCGGCCGGCACGAGGACAAGGACGACCACGGCGTCTGGGCGGTGACCTGTTTGGTGGTACGCAAGGGCTACCGGGGCCGTGGCCTCACGTACGCCCTCGCCCAGGCGACGATCGACTTCGCCCGCGGACGCGGCGCGAGCTGCACGTCGGGGCCCGTCAGGTCTTCAAGGACGCCGGCTTCGAGGAGGTCAGCCCCCACCGTCCGGCGGGTGGTCATGCGGATCGACTTCGAGCAAGAAGGCGGCCTCGCCTGAAATCCTGACTGATCAGACGGGTGTCCTACGTCAAGAAAGTGGCAGGGTCTGTCGGCAAGGTCTTCTCAGGTAGCCGCTTCACTCGAGCCTCGGAGGAACTCATGGACAGATCACTCAACCCGCGGCTGACCCGCTTGGAAGTCCTGGTCGGCCAATGGGAGCTGACAGCCGCGTCGGGTGAGCGGACCATGAGCACGTCGCGGTCGACATTCCAGTGGCTCGGGGATCGTGGATTCTTCGTCCAGCGGACCGATCCGCCGACCTACCTCGCGCCGGAGTGGGCAGACGCTGCGCCGAGCTGGGTTGATGCCGTCATCGGCCTCGACGACCACTCCGACACCTTTACGATGCTCTACGCCGACTCCCGGGGCGTCTGCCGCACCTACCGGATGAGCCTCGACGCCAACCGATGGACACTCACGTCCCAGCCCGGTCCTGAGTTCTACCAGCGCTTCGAGGGCACCTTCAACGACGACCACACCGCGATCGACGCGAGATGGGAAGCCTCCAGCGACCGCCGGAACTGGACGACTGACTTCAACGTGACCTATCGCCGCCTGGCCGGCTAACTGAACCCGCCGGTCACACAGCCCGCCGTGCGTGGCGAAACAGGTCACCAGACCGGTCAGGAATCGAGAAGCGCTGGTCAGCGAGCCGCAGCTAGCGTGACTGCCATGGACATCACGATCTTCGAGACCTTCCTCCCGCACGATGACC
>JBOGDG010000010.1:0-17915 GCA_050701655.1 Micromonosporaceae bacterium | reverse complement strand
CCGTACGTACGCGCGTGCAGCGGCGCGAACAGTCCGTGCAGCCCGAGGCAGTCCTCCGCCGTGACCAGGTGCACGGTGGTGCGCATCAGGTGCAGCCGCACCACGCCCCGGCACTCCATCAGCGCCACCAGCTCGCCGGCGTCGAAGTCGGCGAGCCGGGTCCAGAGCCCCACGTACGGGGCGAGCGGGGCCTGCGCCTGCATCCCGACCAGGTGGCTGATGGCGTCGACGGCCGGCATCGCGGCGCGTTCCAGCAGCAGCTGACGTGCCAGCGTGGCCCGGTTCAGGCCACGCTGGCTAATCACCTCGATCATCAGCGGTGCTTCCCGAAGAAGGTGCGCAGGTCGGCGGCCAGGTCTTCAGGGCACTCCATCGCGGGGAAGTGCCGGCCGTGGTCGTACTCGGTCCAGTGCGCGCCCTCCGGCGGCGAGACCAGCTTGCGTACGGTCTCGTCGGCGCCGAACACCGCGAACCCCTGCGGCACGGTGGGCGGGGCGCCCCAGTCGAGGCTGTGGGCCTGCTCGTACAGGAAACGGGCGGCGGAGACGCCGGTGCCGGTGAACCAGTACAGGCTCACGATGGTGAGCAGCTGGTCGCGGTCGATCGGCAGGTCGGTCCACTCCTCGTACTTCTCGGCGATCCAGGCGAGCTGGCCGACCGGGGAGTCGTTGAGTGCGTACCCGATGGTCTGCGGTTTGCTGTTCTGGATCGCGAGGTAGCCGGCCTCCTCCCGGCTGAACTCGGCCATCCGATCGATGATCAGCTTGTCGGTGGGGTCCTCGGCGTCCAGCCCGTCGCCCATTCCGGGGATGAAGGTCGCCACCGCCGCCGCGGTGTGCGGGTCGGTCACCACGTGTACGCCCACCACGTGCTCGCCGTCGATCCCGCCGACCGCACCGGAGACCCCGCCGCCGATGTCGCCGCCGTGTACCCCGTACCGGTCGTACCCGAGGCGGCGCATCAGCTCCACCCAGGCCCGGGCGGTGCGCGACATCGCCCAGCCGGTCTCGCGTACCGGGGTGGAGAAGCCGAAGCCGGGCAGCGACGGCACCACCACGTGGAAGCTGCCAGTGAGCTGGCCGATCAGCTTGGTGAACTCGGCGACCGAGCTGGGGTAGCCGTGGGTGAGCAGCAGCGGCAGCGCTTCCGGATCGGCGGAGCGTACGTGCAGGAAGTGGATCCGCTGCCCGTCGATCTCGGTGGTGAACTGCGGAAACGCGTTGAGCCGCGCTTCGGCGGCGCGCCAGTCGTACCCTCCGGCCCAGTGCCCGGCCAGCTCTTTCAGATGCTCCAGCGGTACGCCGCGGCTCCAGCCGGCGCCGGGCAGCTCGTCGGGCCAACGGGTCTTCGCGAGCCGGTCGATCAGGTCGTCCACGTCGGCCTGCGGGATGTCGATCCGGAACGGCTGGATGTCGGTCATCGGGCTCTCCCTCGGGGGTGTCTCGCCTGTACCGGACACGAGCGGTGACCCGTGTCCGTTGCAGCTGAGAAACACGCTACGAGCAATTGCGGAAAGAATCGTTCCGCGATTGCTGGCAGAATTCGGGGAATGTTGGAGACCTCGGCCCGGCTGTTGAAACTGCTCTCGCTGCTGCAGGCGCAGCGGGACTGGACCGGCGCCGCGCTGGCCGACCGGCTCGGCGTGACCACCCGTACGGTGCGCAACGACATGGAGCGGCTGCGGAGTCTCGGCTACCCGGTGCGCGCCACCCCGGGCGTCGCCGGTGGCTACCGGCTCGGCGCCGGCGCGTCGTTGCCGCCGCTGCTGCTCGACGACGAGGAGGCGGTGGCGGTCGCGGTCGGGCTGCGTACCGCCGCCGGCGGCACCGTCACCGGGATCGAGGAGACCTCGGTACGCGCGCTCGCCAAGCTGGAGCAGGTGCTGCCGTCCCGGCTCCGGCACCGGGTCCGCAGCCTGGGCGACTACACGGTGCCGATGCCGGGCGGCGGGCCGACGGTGGACGCCGACGTACTCACCGCGATCGCCGCCGCCTGCCGGGACCACGAGCGGCTGCGCTTCGACTACAGCGACCACTCTGGCGCCTCCACCGTGAGAAACACCGAGCCACACCGGCTGGTGCACACCGGCCGGCGCTGGTATCTGGTCGCCTGGGATCTGGATCGGGACGACTGGCGTACGTTCCGGGTGGACCGGGTGGCTCCGCGTACGCCGACCGGGCCGCGCTTCACGCCGCGCGAGCTGCCCGAGCAGGGCGACGTGGCACGGCACGTGTCACGCGGGGTGGGCACCGCGACCTGGCGCTACCGCGCGACGGTCACCGTGCTGGCGCCCGCCGCGCGGATCCGCGCCCGGCTGCCGGCGGCGATCACCGTGGAGCCGCTGGACGACGAGCGGTGCCGGATCCAGGTCGGCTCCGACGACCCGTCGATGCTGGCGATCTACCTCGGGATGGTCGGCGCCGACTTCGAGCTGGACGCCTCACCCGAGCTGGCCGACGCGCTGCGTACCCTCGCCCACCGCCTGTTGCGAGCCGCGGGGTGAGGGGTGGGGTCGCTCCGGGCCGCGGGGTGAGGGGTTGGGGGGCCAGGCAGGGTGAGATGGGGGTGCCGCGTGCTGCGGGAGGTGCCGGGGGTGCCGCGGGTGCCCGGCACTGCCGGTTTTGTGGTCAAAGTGCTGTCTCGCCGCGACAGCTGTCTCGCCGCGACGGAAGACCGCGATTTGACCACAGAACCTCACGCCGCCGGGTCGACGGCGGCGACGGTACGGCGGGCGGGGATGCGTACGGTCTCTGTCTCGGGCTCGACGACGTGCAGGTGCGGACGCGGGCGTACGTGCACCACGAACCTGACCTGCCGCCGCCGGGAACGCACCACCAGCACCCCGACCGCGGCCAGCACCGCCGCCAGGCCGCCCAGCCAGAGGCCGGCGCGGGCGCCGTACTGCTCGGAGAGCCAGCCGACCAGCGGGGCGCAGATCGGGTTGGAGCCGAGGAACACCATCACGTACACCGACATCACCCGGCCCCGGTACTCCGGTGAGGTGCCGAGCTGCACCCGCTGGTTGCACGCCTGCGCGAAGTAGATCATGAAGTAGCCGGCGCCCAGCAGCAGCACCGCCGCCACCAGGTACGTCGGCGCGAACCCGACCATCAGCTCGACCAGCCCGAAGGCAAGGGCGCCGCCGATCACCACGTACACAGAAGGTCTGCTGCGGCGGCCGGTGCCGGAGAACGCACCACCCAGCGCACCCAACGCGAGGGCGGAAGAAAGCAGCCCGAACGAGGCCGCGCCGGTGCCGAACGTGGTCTTCGACAGCAGCGCCAGCGTGATCTGGAAGTTGAACCCCAACCCCCCGACGACCAGCACCAACGCCATCGGCAGCAGCAGATCCGGGCGGCGCCACAGGTACGCCAGCCCGTCGGAGATCCGGGTGTCGCGGGGCGGTGTCGCGGCACGGTGCAGCGCGGCCGGGCGCATCAGGAACGCCGCCGCCAGCGGGCCCAGGTAGCTCACCGCGTTGAGCAGGATCACCGGTCCGACGTCCAGCCAGGCGATCAGCACACCGGCCAGCGCCGGCCCCAGGATCCGGGCGGTGTTGAAGGTGGCGGCGTTGAGGCCCAGGGCGTTGGGCAGCAGCTCCTTGCCGACCAGCTCGCTGACGAACGCCTGCCGGGTCGGGATCTCCATCGCGCTCACCGTGCCGAAGCAGGCGGCGAACACGAAGACATGCCACAGCTGTACGGAGCCGGTCACCACCAGCAGGCCGAGCAGCGTCGCGAGCACCAGCCAGACCGCGTTCGCGACCATGATCAGCCGGCGCTTGTCGTACCGGTCGGCGAGCTTGCCGCCGTACAAGCCGAGCGCCAGTACGGGGGTGAACTGCAGCGCGAGCACGATGCCGAGCGCCGATCCCGAATCGCCGGACAGCTGGAGCACCAGCCAGTCCTGCGCGATGAACTGCATCCACATCCCGATCAGCGAGATCGCCTGACCGGCTACGAACAGCCGGTAGTTGCGGACCCGCAGGGATCGGAAAGTGTCGGCGATCTTCGCTCTCATCAGGTGTCTTGCGCCTCCTCGCAGCTGCCCGGGGTATCCGGGTACGGACCATCCACGTGTGACGGTCCGGCGCGCAGGTGGCGCGTCAGTCGCGGGCGATCCGGTCGAGCAGCTCGGCCGCGGCCTTGAGGGTCGCCCGTTCCTGCGGGGTCAGCTCGGCCAGCCGCTGGGCTAACCAGGCCTCCCGCGCTTCGCGGTTTTCCCTCAGCAGCGTCCGCCCCCGGTCGGTGGCCGACAACAGGTGTTGCCGTCCGTCGGTCGGGTGCGGGCTCCGCTGCACCAGCCCCTGTTCCTCCAACCGCGCCACGATCCTGGTGATCGTGGGCGGCCGCACGCGCTCCGAGTCGGAGAGCTCGCGTGGCGTCATGGCACCCGCCAGGTCCAGGCTGCCCAGCACCGAGAACTGTCCGGGCGAGAGCTCCCCCACCGGGCGGGTGGCCCGCAACCTCCGCATGAACATCGTCAGAGTGCTCCGCAGCGTGCCCGCCAGGGCAACCGCGGAGACCCGCTTGGCAGTCGTCGGTCGGGCCGTCACGATCGTTAGCCTAGCTCATTAGCTAGGCTAACGACCAGGTGTTTACCCCCACACCGCACAGACCAGGCCCCGGCCCGGGTTGTCAGTCGACACGCCGGCCCCGGTACGCGATCCAGCCCAGCGCGACGAACCAGCCGTGCACCTCGAGCCCGAGCAGCCTCTGCACCAGCCCGGCGACGCCGACGTTGGCACCGGACGCCATCGGGTCGAACATCATGAAGAACGCCACCAGCAGCACCAGCGTGAGCGGGCTGCCGAGCAGCAGCCAGCCGCCGAAACGGCGCCAGCGCGGGATGCCGCGCAGGTAGAGGCCGGTGACCAGGAAGCTCAGCACCGGCGTACCGACCGCGAGCAGGAAGCCCGTCAGGTGCGGCATCATCGCCTCGAGGTTGAACAGCCCGGTGACCACCATGCCCAGCGCGGACAGGCTCAGCAGCACCGCGCAGCTCCAGCGCAGCACCGCACGGCCGTCGGCGGCGAGTGTCGCGAAGACCGCGTACAGCCCGATGGCGAGCAGCAGCCCGCCCAGCACGAAGGCGGTGTTCATGTACGGCGCTGTAACCCCCATGCCGAGCCCGCTGATCGGCTGGCTGACCGCCGAGTACGGCGCGATCGTGGTGCCCCAGATCGTGTAGCCGGGGCTGAGGAAGCCGAGCACGAGCCAGGTGAGCGCGAACCCCACCGGGCCGATGACGGCGCCGAGGGCCAGCCGGCGCGCCGTGTCGGTGTCGGTGTCGGTGTCGGTCGAGGAGGCGGTTACGAGGTTCATTCTGGGGCTCCTTCTGAGGTGCCGTAGTGGAACGCGGCCCAGGGTTTCTGCCAGCCGTCCACCGGGTCGGTGATCCGGGCTACGAAGCCCTCCACGAACGCCACCTCGGCGTCGAGCATCGCGAGCCGGTACTCCTCCTCGATCAGGAAGAGCGGGTGTACGTCGGTGCCGTCGATCAGCTGCTGGATCTCGGCGCGCTGTGCGGCGAGCCCACGCAGCCGGTTGCCGAGCAGGCGTACCACCTTGTCCGGCGGCAGGGCACCTATCAGCGACAGCGCGGCGACGAAGTCGGGGTACTCGTGCCGTGGCTGCTCCACCAGCTCGCGCAGCCAGTCGACCAGCTCGGCGAGCCCGGAGTCGGTGATCGCGTACGGGGTGCGCTCCGGGCGCTGCCCCTCGCGGGTGCTCTGCTGCGGCGCGACGAAGCCGGCCTTCTCCAGCTGGCGTACCACCATGTAGAGCGAGCCGTGGGTGAATTTGACGCTGCGCGCGTCGCCGTGGTCCCGCAGCGTGCGGCTCAGCTCGTACGGGTGCATCGGGCCCCGGCTCAGGTACGCCAGCACCGTCAACGCCAGCGGGTTGCTGACCGCCCGTCGCTCCGCCATGCCGACCTCCTGGATAGTTGGTAGTAACTATCCAGGCTCGGCTAGTTGATATCAACTATTAACCGAACGGGTACGGCATCAGGCGGCGGCGTCGGTACGCCAGCCCCGGGACAGCCCGTCCAACGCCTCGGCGAGGATCGCCAGCGAGTTGCGGGTGAGCACCGACTCCAGATGGAACTGGAACGTGGCGAACCGGTCGGCGCGCAGCGCCGTGACCCGGCCGTCCGGCTCCGCCGCGATCCGTACGTCCTCCAGCGGGTGCTCCGGGCGTACCGCGAAGAAGCTGTTGTAGAACCCGACCGGCTCCCGGCGGCCGAACAGGTCGATCGGCACCTGTACGCCCTGCAACGGCGGGTCGACCGGGGTGATGTCCATGCCGAGCTGATGGCACACCACCTGGTGGCCCAGGCAGACGGCGAGGAACCGGGCGTCGCCGTCGAGCAGGTCGCCGACGATCTCGTGCACCCGCCGGATCTTCGGGTCGGACAGCTGCAGCGGGTCGCCGGGGCCGGGGCCGACCAGCACCAGGTCGCTGCCGGTGAGGTCCAGCTCCGGGTCGTCGTAGTTGCGGATCGTCACCCGGTAACCCAGCCGGGTGATCACGTGCCGGAGCATGTGGGTGAACTCGTCCTCGTTGTCGATCAGCAGCACCGACCGGCCGTCGCGCTCGCTGGGCAGCGCCACCCCGTCGCCCACCCAGACCCCGGACAGGTACTTGTTCCGGAGCTGGAAGATGTCGCTGACCATCTGGTCGGTGTAGCGCGGTAGCTGACGGCCGGTCGGCTCCCCCGACCGCACCGCGCGCAGCAGCCCTTCGATCTTGGCGTGGATCTCCCGGGTCTCCTTCGCCGGATCGGAGTCGCGTACGACGCTGCAGCCGCTCTGCAGCCGGGCCTCTCCGTCGGCGGTGACCTCCATGGTGCGGATCGTGATCGCGCTGTCCAGGCACTCCACGCCGGTCTCGTCGCGTACGTTGATGATCACCGCCGAGGAGTAGTAGCGGCGGGAGCCCTCCTCGTACCGGCGGATCACCCGGGCGGCGTTCTCCAGCGGGCTGCCGATCATCGTGGCGGCGAACATGGTGTCCCGGAACGCGTCCACCACATCTTTGTCGGTACGCCCGACCAGCTCGTACTCGGTGTGGATCACCGAGCCCATCTCCTTCAGGTACGGGCCCCGCACCTGGCTGCCGTCGACGCAGATCCGCGACATCATCTTGAGCTCTTCGTCGACCACCTGGAACAGCTCGTTGATCTCCTTAGGATCGGTCAGGAACTCGATCAGGTCCGCCCGCCGGGTCAGCTCGGACTTGGGCAGCGTGCCGCAGATCGGGTTCATCGTGACCTCGCCCCGCCACACCGTGAGGTGCCGCTCCGGGGAGGAGCCGATGAAGTAGCGCTCGCCGTCGTACAGGCAGAAGGTGCGGTACGCGTCCGGGTCGTTGCGTACCAGCCGGCGGAAGATCACCACGGCGACCGCCGGGTCGAACCCCTCGATGGTGGCCCACCCGGGGCGCGAGATCAGGAAGTTGGAGCCCTCGCCGCGCCCGATCTCGTCGGAGATCACCCGCGCCACCCGGTCGGTGAACTCCTCGTCGCCGACCTCGAAGCGCACCGGCGAGATCCCGAACTCCGGCTCCGGGCCGGTGGTCAGCTCGTCCAGCGGGATGTCCCGTACGGTGTCGGCGACCAGCGAGATGATCGGCTCGCCGCCGTCGTGCACCTCGAATCCGCGTTCCCGCAGCTGGGCGTACGGGACGATGCTGATCACCGGCAGCCGCTGGTCCGGCCGCGGCATGTCGGCCAGCAGCATCGTACGGGCGATCGACCCGGTGATCAGCCGGGTACGGCCGGCCGCGTACAGCAGGCAGAACGGAGCCACCGTACCGGTCATCTCCTCAGCCCGCCTTCGCCTCGGGCTCGCGCATCTGGTCGACCAGCGACGTGCTGTACGTACCGGCGGCGAACTGCGGATTGGCGAGGATCTCCCGCAGCACGCCGGCGGTGGTGGCCACGCCCTTGCCGCGTACCCGGGCCTCGGCCAGCGCCCGGTCCATCCGGGCGATCGCCTGCTCCCGGTCCGGCGCCCAGACGATCACCTTCGCCAGCAGCGAGTCGTAGTCCGGAGTCACCCGCCACCCGGGGTAGCAGTGGGTGTCGATCCGGGTGAAGGGCCCGCCCGGCAGCACCAGCTCGTCCACCAGCCCTGGGGTGGGGCGGAAGTCGCGCTTCGGGTCCTCGGCGTTGATCCGGCACTCGATCGCGGCGCCGCGCCGCCTGACGTCGCGCTGCCGCAGCGTCAGCGGGTTGCCGGCGGCGACCAGGATCTGCTCCCGGATCAGGTCGATCCCGGTAACCATCTCGGTGACCGGGTGCTCCACCTGGATCCGGCAGTTGATCTCCATGAAGTACGGCTGGCCGTCCGGGTCCACCAGGAACTCGAACGTGCCGACCCCGGTGTAGCCGACTTCGAGCGCCGCCTTGACCGCCAGCGCTCCCATCCGGTCGGCCAGCCCGTCCGGCAGGTCGGGCGCCGGCGACTCCTCCACCAGCTTCTGGTGCCGGCGCTGCACCGAGCAGTCCCGCTCCCCCAGGTGTACGGCGTTGCCGTGGTGGTCGGCGAGCACCTGGATCTCCACGTGCCGGGTGGTCTCCAGGAACCGCTCCAGATAGACCCGCCCGTCACCGAAGGCGGCCTGCGCGGTCGCCCGGCATTCGCGGTACGCGCGCGGCAGGTCGCGCCGGTCGCGTACCACCTGCATGCCCTTGCCGCCGCCACCGGCCGCGGCCTTCAGGATCACCGGATACCCGGTCTGGTCGGCGATCTCCTGCGCGTCGGCGAGCGCGTTGACCGCCTCCCGGCTGCCCGGCAGCACCGGCAGCCCCGCCTCGGTCATGATGTCGCGCGCCACCGCCTTGTCCGACAGCTGCGACATCACGTCCGGCGGCGGGCCGATGAACGCGATCCCGTGGCTGGCGCACATCTCCGCGAAGTCCGGGTCCTCGGAGAGGAAGCCGTAGCCGGGGTGGATCGCGTCGGTGCCGGTACGCACCGCGGTCTCCAGGATCGCCGCGGCGTTGAGGTAGCTGCGTTTGGCCGGGGTGGGTCCGATCTGGACCGCCTGATCCGCGAGCCGTACGGCGGCGGAGTCCCTGTCCGCCGTGGAGTGCACCACCACGGTACGGATCCCCAGCTCGCGGCAGGTACGTACGATCCGCAGCGCGATCTCGCCGCGGTTGGCGATCAGGACCTTCTTGAACATCGTGGCCTCACGCTTCAACATCGTGGCCTCACGCTTCGTCGACGGGGCCCAGAGCGATCAACGGCTGGTCGTACTCGACCGGGGTGGCGTCGGGCGCCAGGATCGCGGTCACCCGTCCGGGCTCCTCGGCCTCGATCGGGTTCATCAACTTCATCGCCTCGAGGATGCCGATCTGCTGGCCCGGCTCCACCACGTCGCCGACCCTCACGAACGGCTCCTCGCCGGGGCCGGGCGCGTGGTAGAAGGTGCCCACCATCGGCGCGAGCACGTGGTTGGCGTTCTCGTCCGGCACCGGATCCGGCACCGCCTGCAGCGCCCGGCCGCCCGGAGCCGGCGCGTCGTCGCTGACCCGTACCCGCGGGGTGTCGCTGGGCTCCTTGCCCGCTGTCTGGGCAGCTTTCTCGGCCTCGGTCCACCACTCCAGCTCCACCGCGGCGTTGCCGGACTGGATCCGTAGCTTGGACGGTCGCTGCCCCGAGTTCTCCGTCTTACGGGGCTGCGACCGCAGTTTCATCATGGCGTCGAGGACGTCCTTGACGTCCTTGCTCTGCGGTTCGTCACCGCCATCGCCGGGCTCGCTCACATCCCTAAGCTGCTCGTCGCTCACTGTGCCCTCCCTGCTCCTGGCCGCTGGCATGCTCAGCGCCGTTGATCTGCTCTGCGCGGCTGACTCCGAACCGCCGGAACCGCGCCCAGCGCTGCGCCACTATCTCCTCAGTGGACAGACCAGCGAAACGGCGCAATGTCTCACCCACGGCGTCGCGCAGCGCCTCCGCCGCGCCCCCGTGGTCGGTATGTGCGCCGCCGGCCGGTTCCGGTACGACGCCGTCGACCACCGCGCTGCGGAGCAGCTCGGGTGCGGTCAACCGGAGCGCCTCCGCGGCGGCCGGGGCGTCGCCCGGGCCATCCCAGAGGATCGCCGCACAGCCTTCGGGACTGATCACGGAGTACGTCGCGTTCTCCAGCATCAGCACCTGGTTTGCGACCCCGAGCGCGAGCGCGCCGCCGCTGCCGCCTTCTCCGGTGACCACCGCGATCACCGGCACCGGCAACCGCGCCATCAGCCGCAGATTCTCGGCGATCGCGATCGACTGCCCCTTCTCCTCGGCTTCCGCTCCCGGGTACGCCCCGGGCGTGTCGATCAGGGTCAGGATCGGTACCCGGAGCTTCGCCGCGAGCCGCATCAGCCGCGCGGCCTTGCGGTACCCGGCGGGTGAGGGCATCCCGAAGTTGCGGCGTACCAGCTCTCGGGTGGTGTGGCCTTTCTGGTGCCCGATCACGACCACCGGGCGGCCGTCGAACAGCCCGGTGCCGCCGACCAGGGCGGGGCAGTCCCCCGAGGCGCGGTCGCCGTGCAGCTCGGTGAAGCTGTCGATCACGTAGCTGATGTAGTCCAGCGTGGTCGGGCGGTTGCTGTCCCTGGCCTCCTGTACCACCTGCCACGGGTCGGCCTGCGGCAGCTGCTCCGGGTCGGTCAGCACCGCGCCGGTACGCTCCGCCGGCTGCGGCGCCGGCACGTCGTCGTGGCGGGCGCCGGCGCAGGTCAACACCCGAGCCAGGGTGTTGCGCAGCTGGTCGCGCGGGGTCACCAGGTCGACCAGCCCGTGCTCCAGCAGGAACTCCGCGGACTGGAAGCCGGCCGGCAGCTTGCTCCGGATGGTCTGCTCGATCACCCGGGGGCCGGCGAAGCCCAGCCGGGCGCGCGGCTCGGCGACGATCACGTCGGTCAGGCTCGCGAACGACGCCGCCACCCCGCCGTACGTGGGGTCGGTGACCAGGGCGATGGTGAGCACACCGGCCTCGTCCAGCTGCGCCAGCGCCTGACTGGTCTTCGCCATCTGCATCAGCGACAGCGCGCCCTCCTGCATCCGGGCGCCCCCGGACGCGGTGACGATCACCAGCGGGATCCGTGCCGCCAGCGCCGCCTCGGCCGCCACCGTGATCCGCTCCCCGACCCCGGAGCCGAGGCTGCCGCCCATGAACCGGAAGTCCATCACCGCCATCACCACCGGCGACCCGGCCAGCCGGCCCCGTACGCACACCACCGCCTCGTCGAGGCCGGTACGCGCCCGGGCGGCGGCGAGCCGCTCGGCGTACGGCTTGCTGTCGACGAACCTGAGCGGGTCGACCGGGGTCTCCGGCGCCTCGATGGTCTCCCGGCCCACCGGATCCAGCAGCAGGTCGATGCGCTGCTGGGCGGTGATCGGGGCATGCCAGCCGCATTCCGGGCAGACATACTGCACCCGCGCGAAGCGCTTGGCGTACAGGGCGGCGCGGCAACGGCGGCAGGCGACCCAGGCGTCCTCCGGGATCGCCGGCCTGGCGGTCGCATCGGTCATCGGTACTCCCTTGGTGACTGTGCCCGGAGTGTGGCCTCGTCCGGCGACTGTGGGGTCGCGGCCGGATGAGTGCGGTAGCCAGCTCCCGTAGGCGGCGGCGTCACGTACAGGAAGCCCACCTGCCAGAGCGCCTCACCGACGAGGGAGGCCGTCTGAGTCGCTATGCGGAGCATCGTCCGCCCGAGAGAACTGTTCACACGACTGACCCTGATGCCGAGCACTTGAAAGCCGATAGGGGCCGGGTAAAGCGCGCGGCCCCCTGCGAAGCGACGATCGTCGCGCGCCGTACTCGAAGCCGGCTCGACCGCCACTCGGAGATCACCGGAACGGCCGCTCGACCACACCTCGACCGGGGCTCGAGCAGGATGCGCAATAACCAGAGACAACCAGTACCCGACAGCCAGGGAGGTGACCTCCGATGTCGACAACTCCGGCTCTCTACCGACTTCTCTGTTGGTCCGGCGGTCGAATCGTCAGCGTCTCCGCGCCCATGCCACGGGACACGGCGCTGCGGTCGTTCCACGAGGCCGTGTCCAGCGGCCGGTTCGCCCCGTACGACTCCGGGCGGGTGGCGGTGATCTCCGACGAGGAGTACGGCAAACGCCAGCAGCTCCCCACCGCGGCCTGACCCGGAAGCTGAGCACCGGCGAAATCGGCCTTATCCGTTCTTTACATGCGCTCGAGTCACGTACCGGATGGTCGCGTTACGGCCAGGTAAAGGCTCGCACGCGCGACGCCCGCTCGCGGCGCCCAGAACGGAGCACGAGTCCCATGATGATCGTCGATTGGCAGCCCCGGCCCGTCGTCGGCGACGGGCCGGTAGCCATCGCACTGAGCCACTCGCTGTGCGCCGACAGCTCCTTCAGCTGCGACCAGATCTCGCTGCTCGCCAAGGCGCGCCAGCTGCTCCCGGTGCCACGGACGTTGCTGCTGGTGGGATCGGTGGCGGGCTGGCGGATGCCGAGCTGCTCCATCGCGGAGAACCCGCTGGGCGGCTCTGCCACCGTACGGGCCTGGCTGGCGACCGGGCACGGCACCACCGCCCGGCAGGCCGGCCCGGTCTTCTACCACATGGTCCGCTCCGCGGTGGAGGAGCTGGTGATCGAGTTCGGCGGCATCGGCGGCCGGGAATCGTCGTACGACCCGATGGCGCGGCTGGTGATGTCGGTGCAGTCCTTCGTACCGGCGGACGTGTCGGTGACCGCCACCGTGGAGCGCCCCGGCGGGCCGGTACGGCTGCGCGCGCACCGTGGGCTGGACGACGATCTCGGCGGCCGTCCCGAGCGTGACGTGCTGGTGTTCAGCTGGCCGCGGCTGTCCGTACTGCGGCACGAGGTGCACCACCAGACCTTCGCCACCGTGGCGGCCGACGGCGGCACCCGGATGATCGCCGTACCGCCGCGGCTGCGGGACCGGCCGGCGATGCCGGTGACCCGCGCCCGGGCGATCGCACGGGCCTGCGCCCGGCTCGCGGAGCGGCTCGACGCCGGTCTGGAGTTCGAGATCGCGGTACGGGCCGGCAGCCCCTACCTGCTGTCCTGCCAACGCGCCTAGCGCCATGCGGCCCCGGCCGCTCGCGCAGCCACGCGGCTCCAGCGGGCAGATCAGCGGTCCAGCGGGAAACCAGCGAGAAACCAGTCGCAGTCCATCCCGATGCGAGTACGGCCGGCGATCGTGACCGCACCGGGCGGACCCGGCGTACGGCTGCCCGGTGAACGTTCACTCCGTACCGGCGCGAAAGGACGACCCCATGGTTTCCCGCAGAAGGCTGCTCGAACTGGGTGTGCTGGGCGGTGGCGCGCTGCTGCTGCCGTCGGCCGCCGGCGCCGCCAGGCCCACGTCCGGACACTCCCACCCGGCGTCCGGACACCCGCACCGCTTCCCCTTCACCGGCAGCACGGCGACGGTGACGCCGTTCTCGGTACGGATGCCGCTGCCGCCGGTGGCCCGGCCGAGCCAGATCACCACCGACACCGACGTCTACCAGCTCGACATGCGGCCGATCCAGACCGAGATCATCCCCGGTTACACGACGGCGGCGTACGGGTACGGCGGCTCGTTCATCGGCCCCACGATCCACGCCCGCAAGGGGCGCCGCACCGCGGTGGTGCAGACCAACCGGCTCAGCGACCCCACCGCGGTGCACGTGCACGGCGGCCACACCCCGGCCAGCAGCGACGGGTATCCGATGGACGTGATCGCGCCGGGCAAGCAGCGCCGGTACGAATATCCGAACCTGCAGCCGGCGACCACCATGTGGTACCACGACCACGCCCACCACCACGAGGCCGAGCACGTCTACCGCGGCCTGGCCGGCTTCTACCTGCTGCACGACCCGGACGAGTCCAAGCTCGGGTTGCCGCACGGCGAGTACGACGTGCCGATCATGCTGCGGGACGCACAGTTCGCCTCGGACGGCTCGATGGTGTTCGTGATGGACGACTTCGAGAACCGGGAGACCGTACTGGTGAACGGGCGGCCGCAGCCGTACTTCCCGGTGGCGGCCCGCAAGTACCGGCTGCGGATCCTTAACGCCACCAACCTGCGCGGTTTCCAGCTCCGGCTCAGCAACGGGCAGCAGTTCACCCAGATCGGCTCCGACGGCGGGCTGCTGGCGGCGCCGTACCGCAGAGACACCCTGAAGCTGTACCCGGGCGAGCGGATCGACGTGGTGGTGGACTTCTCCCGGTATCCGGTCGGCACCCAGCTGGTGCTGGAGAACTCGCTGGGCGGCTCCGACCCGAACCAGCGGCTGATGCGCTTCGACGTGGTGCGTACCGAGTCCGACGATTCCCGGGTGCCGGATCAGCTGGCCACGATCCCGGCACTGCCGTCGGCCACCAACACCCGCGCATTCGCGCTGGGGATGAACCCGGCGACGTTCCAGTTCCAGATCAACGGGATGTCGTTCGACCCGAACCGCATCGACGCCCGGATCAAGCGCGGCACCACCGAGATCTGGCGGATCACCAACCTGGACACGCTGTTCGGGATTCCGCATAACTTCCACGTACACCTGGTGCAGTTCAAGGTGCTCGACCGGGACGGGCGGGCGCCCGGAGCGGACGAAGCCGGCTGGAAAGACACGGTCAGCGTTGATCCCGGCGAGACGGTCCGGATCCAAGCTACATTCGGGCAATATACGGGCAAATACGTATACCACTGCCATATGATCGATCATTCGGCCGGCGGCATGATGGGACAGATGGAGGTTGTTCCCTGATCGGAACCCGGCCGTACCACGACCCGGAAATCACGTGAAACATCTGCTATATCAGGACACCAAGGACGCTACGTCGCCCCCTTTGCTCTATTTCACCCGTAACGCCGCACCCGCATCTGAACGACAGTGACCATGGCGGGGGAATGAGAAACTGCGCGGGTGGAGTGTGAGCCAAGGGGGCGCGTTGATCAAGGTGCTACTGGCCGAAGACATGCACATGGTGAGGGGTGCGCTGGTCGCCCTCCTCGATCTGGAACGTGACATCGAGGTGGTCGCCCAGGTGGCCTCCGGCGACGAGATCGTGCCCGCGGTCCAGGCATCACACCCCGACGTCGCGATCATCGACATCGACCTGCCCGGCAAGGACGGCCTCGCCGCGGCGGCCGAGATCCACGAGCAGCGCCTCCCGTGCCGTACGTTGATCCTGACCAGCCTGGGCCGTCCCGGAGCCGTACGCCGCGCCCTGGACGCCCGGGTGAACGGGTTCATGCTCAAGGACGCGCCGTCGGAGAAGCTCGCCAACGCGGTACGCGAGGTCGCGGCCGGGCGGCGCGTGATCGACAGCGAGCTGGCGCTCGCCGCCTGGGAGTACGCGGACTGTCCGCTGACCAACCGGGAGCTCGAGATCCTGCGGCTCACCTCGTCGGGTCAGAACGTCGCCGACATCGCCGCGCACCTGTTCCTCTCGCAGGGCACAGTACGCAACTACCTCACCACCGCCGTCACCAAGCTCAACGCCCGCAACCGGGTGGACGCGATCCGGATCGCGAAAGAAGCCGGCTGGCTGTAACCGGCGGGGCTCGGGCCGGGCAGCGCCGCGCCGGCTCTAGCCCACCGGCAGGGGGATGGCCGCCCGGAGGCGGTAGATGCCGTCCCGTTCGATGCCGGCGAAGCACTCCCCGCCGAGCGCGCCGACCCGGTGCGACAGATTGCGGATGCCGTTCCCGCCGGCGGGCCCGGGCGTCGCCGCCTCAGCCGGTACGCCGTTGTTGACGATCTCCAGCCGGGCCTGGTCGCCGGTCTGCCGTACGGTGATCTCGCACCATTCCGCGTTGCTGTGCCGCAGCACGTTGGTCGTGCCCTCGCGTACCACGGTGGCGAGCACCGAGCCGATCTCCTCCGGCAGCTCGCGGTCGTTGCGTTCGATCTGGGCCGCGATGTCCGCCGAGGTCAGCACCGAGTGCGCCAGCCGCAGCTCCTCGTCCAGCGACAGCTCCAGGTAGCCGCTGGCGACCGACCGTACGTCTCCCAGCGCCTTGCGGGAGAGCGTCACGATCTCGCTCACCTGCTCCTGAGCCGCCGCGGGATCCGGCTCCAGCAGCTTGGCCGCCAGCCCCGCCTTCAGCGAGATCGCCGACATGCTCAGCCCCAGCAGATCGTGCAGGTCGCGCGCGAACCGCAGCCGCTCCTCGGCCACCGCCATCCGCGCCAGCCGACTCTGCGCCTGGTGGAACTCGCTGACCAGCCGGGTCAGCAGGGTCAGCCCGTACACCAGCACCACGGTGGTGGCGGTGGTGATGACGTCACCGACGATCTCGTACGCGTTGCCGCCGTACAGGGCTCGCAGCCAGGCTTCGCTGGCCGTGATCGCGATCGCCGCCGGCACCGCGATCGCGGGTCGCAGCACCAGCAGGACGCTGGCGGCGACGAAGCCGGGCAGCCCGCGCAGCCACCACTCGCCGAACAGCAGCGCCACCCCGTACACCAGGATCGCCTGCACCAGCAGCAGCGGAACGCTGGTCGCCGGCCGCAGCCGGGCACCCGGCCGGCCGAAGTAACCCAGCTGCAGCCCCACGATCGCCGCGAACACCACGCTGCCGATGGCGAGCTGCACCGGGTCGGGATGCTCGATCAGGATGTCGCCGAGCGCGATCAGCCCGAAGCAGACGAGTACGCCGCCGAGGGTGCCGATGGCGAGCCGCTGCGAGATCCGGGGCAACAGATCCCGGGGCCCGGTGACCGCACTCTCCGGCGCGCCGGCACCCGCCGCCTCGCTCTCGATCGGCAGCGTGACCCGCAGCAGGTAGCGCCCCCCGGGCTGGGCTCCGGAATCCAGCTCGCCGCCGAGCTCGGCGAGCCGCCGCGACAGGCTCCCGTCGTCTTCTTCCGGCAGGTCGGAGGACGCCTCGTACGGGACACCGTCGTTGACGATCTCCAGCTGCGCCATGCCGTCGGTCTCGCGCACCGTGATGTCACAGTGCTGCGCGTGGCTGTAGCGCAGCACGTTGGTGGCACCCTCGCGCAGCGCGCTCGCCAGCATCGCGCCCACCGGGCCGGACCAGACCTGCCCCGCCCGTACGATCCGCACCTCGACACCGGCCGCGGTCAGCACGGAACGGGCGGCCGACAGCTCGTTCGCCAGCGAGACCCGCTGATACCCGCGGGCCACCGAACGTACGTCGGCGAGCGCCCTCCGGGAGACGGCGAGAATGTCCGCCAGCCCCTCCCGTACCTGGGCCAACCCGCCGTCGAAGCGGGCCTTGATCCGCTCCGCCCGCGCGATCACCGCCGACAGCCGTACGGCGAGCAGCTCCTGCAGCTGGTGGGCGAACCGCAGCCGCTCCTCGGCCACCACCAGCCGCGCCAACTCGTCGCGGGCGGTGTACACCTGGCCGGCCAGCCCGACCAGCCGGGTGAGCCCGTACACCGCGAGGCCGATCATCACGGTGGTGAGGGCGCCGTACACCCCGGCGAATATCGGGCTGGCCTCGTTGAGCACGACCCGCACTCTCGGACCACCGAGGTCGGAGTGCACCCAGCCGAAACTCAGCACCACGATGGCGAAGAACGGGACCGAGAACGCCGGCCGCAGCGCGAGTAGCGCGGTCCCGGCGAGCAGCCCCGGCAGCCCGAGCCACCAGCTGAACTGCAGCAGCGGCAGATACACCAGCAGCGCCTGCACCAGCAACAACAGCCAGGCGCCGCGGGGGCGGAACTCGCGGCCCAGCCGGCGGGTGAACGCCACCTGGATCGCGACCAGCGCCAGCACGTACCCGGTGCCGAGCGCGGCATCGGTCGCGGTCCGGCTGAGGAACAGCACCCGCCCGGTGCCGATCATGCCGAGGCAGACCATGAACGCGATCACGAGCCCGTCGGCGAGCGCGGGCGTCGGCGGCGCGGGGAATTCCGGCGCGTGCCAGGAGGACAGCGACGGCAGCCTGC
>JBOGDG010000009.1:0-18247 GCA_050701655.1 Micromonosporaceae bacterium | reverse complement strand
CCTCTGGGTGCTGCTGTTCTCGCTGTTGGCGCCCGTGGTCACCCAGATCCTGCGCGGCATCCAGGCGGAGCTGCGGCTGTGGACGGCGCCGATCGCGGAGGCCCTCTACACCCGCGGCTCGTTGAGCCTGGTCGGGGTGGTCGTGGTCGCGGCGGCGGCGTTCGGTATCTCGCTGCTGCGCAGCCGGGATCGGCGGCGGCCGGTGGCGCAGCGGCTCAGCGCGCTCCCGCCGACCACGCGGCGGCTGCTCCGGCTGGGGATCCTGGTGGTGCTGCTGTTCGTGCTCGGGCTGCTGCCGCAGGTCCTGGGGTCGTTCCTGAGCGAGGTGCTGAACATCGCCGGCATCTTCCTGCTGATGGCGTTGGGTCTCAACATCGTGGTCGGGTTCGCCGGCCTGCTCGACCTCGGCTACGTCGCCTTCTTCGCCGTGGGCGCGTACACCACCGCGCTGCTGATCTCCCCGCAGTCGAGCCTGGGCTTCGGCTGGGTGTTCTGGGCCGCGGTGCCGTTCGTGATGCTCGCCGCCGCGGTCTCCGGGCTCGTCGTCGGCACACCGGTGCTCCGGATGCGGGGCGACTACCTGGCCATCGTCACGCTGGGCTTCGGCGAGATCGCGCGGCTGCTGTTCCTCTCCGACTGGCTCAAGCCCACCTTCGGCGGCGCCCAGGGCATCATCCGGATCCGGGACATCACCATCGGCCCGATCGAGATCCGTGGCCCGCAGGCGTTCTTCTACGCGATCTTCCTGTTCGTGCTGCTCGCCACGTACGTCACGTACGCCGTGCAGGACTCTCGGATGGGGCGGGCCTGGATGGCGATGCGGGAGGACGAGTCGGTGGCCGAGACGATGGGCGTGAACATCGTGGTGGCCAAGCTCTCGGCCTTCGTCATCGGCGCCATGCTGGCCGGGTTCGGCGGGGCACTGTTCGCCACCAAGATCGGATCGATCTTCCCGCACAGCTTCAACGTGATCGTGTCCATCACCGTGCTGGTGGTGATCATCGTCGGCGGGATGGGCAGCGTACCGGGCGTGGTGGTGGGCGCGTTGGTGCTGGTCGGGCTGCCGGAGCTGCTGCGGGAGTTCGAGGCGTACCGCTTCCTGGTGTACGGCGCGCTGCTGATCTTCATGATGGTGAACCGTCCCGAAGGCTTCATCCCGAGTGGCCGGCGCGCTCAGGAGCTGCACGAGCAGGACATGGCGCAGGATGCCTGGCTGCGGGAGCGGGCCACCGAGCAGCAGCGTGGCGGGGCCTCGCCCGCCTCGGCGGGGGCAGGTGAGGGCTGATGGCGCTGCTCGACGTACGGGGACTCACTAAGGACTTCGGCGGGGTGCGCGCCGTCAACGAGCTGGACCTCGACATCGAGGCGGGTCAGATCGTCAGCGTGATCGGACCCAACGGCGCCGGGAAGACCACGCTGTTCAACCTGATCACCGGCCTGGCCCCGATCGACGCGGGCCAGGTGGCGCTGGACGGGCACAGCATCGTGGGACTGCGGCCGAACCAGATCCTGGAGCTGGGGATCGCCCGGACGTTCCAGAACGTGCGCCTGTTCCCGGAGATGACGGTGCTCGAGAACGTCATGGTGGCGCGGCACTGCCGTACCAGATCCGGAATGTTGAAGGCGATCCTGCGTCCGCCGTCGTTCCGGCGGGAGGAGGCGGAGACCCGGCGGCGGGCCGAGGAGGCGCTGGCGTTCTTCGGCTCCAGGCTGGTCGGCTGGCGGCTGGACACCCACGCCCGTTCCCTGTCGTACGCCAACCGGCGGCGCCTGGAGATCGCGCGTGCGATCGCCTCCGACCCGAGGGTGCTGCTGCTCGACGAGCCGACGGCGGGCATGAACCCGTACGAGACGCAGGAGCTCACCGGCCTGATCCGGAAGCTGCGGGACGACACCGGGATCGCGATCCTGCTCATCGAGCACGACATGCGGGTGGTCAAGGGGATCTCGGAGCGGGTGGTGGTGCTCGATTACGGCCAGAAGATCGCTGACGGCTCGTACCGGGAGGTGGCCAGCAACGACCGGGTCGTCGAGGCCTACCTCGGCAGAAGGGCGGCAGCGGGATGAACAACGATCGTGGCCGGCAGTCCGAGCAGACCGGACAGGCGGACGGCCGTGCCATCGCGCAGCTGCGCAACGTGTGCACCCACTACGGCGCGATTCAGGTGCTGCGCAACGTCGACATCGAGATCCGCCCCGGCGAGATCGTGTGCCTGCTCGGCGGCAACGCCAGCGGCAAGACCACCACGCTGAAGACCATCCTGGGGTACGTGGTGCCGTCCCAGGGGGACGTGCTGTTCGACGGCGAGCGGATCAACGGGGTGCGTACCCAACGCCTGGTCGAGATGGGGGTCTCGATGGTCCCGGAGAACCGCCGCCTGTTCAAGCGGATGACGGTACGCGAGAACCTGGACCTGGGCGCGTACCTGCGGCGCAGCCGGGCGGAGGTCGAGGAGGACTTCGAGCGGGTGTTCGGGCTGTTCCCGCGGGTCAAGGAGCGGCTGGGCCAACGGGCCGGCACGCTCTCCGGTGGCGAACAGCAGATGGTGGCGATGGCCCGCGCCCTGATGGCGCGCCCCAAGCTGCTGCTGATGGACGAACCGTCGATGGGGCTCGCGCCGGTGCTCGTGGAGCAGAACTTCGAGCTGATCCAGCAGGTCAACCAGCAGGGGACCACGATCCTCGTGGTGGAGCAGAACGCGAGTATGGCGCTGTCGATCGCAGACCGTGGGTACGTGTTACAGACCGGGAGCATCGTGCTCGCCGACACGGCGCAGAATCTCCTGGAGAACCCCCAGATGCGCGAGGCCTACCTCGGCGAGCTGTGACGCTTCCACCCGATCACGGCGTACCCGGTGAGTGCCTGCGATATCCGCGCCGGGCCCGGCATAGACTCTGTCGGTCGTACGTACACCCGGTCGGATGCACAGTCTGAGGAGTTTCTCCATGTCCGCCATCTCCCGCGATGAGGTCGCGCACCTGGCGCGTCTCGCGCGGCTCGCCGTCACCGAGTCCGAACTCGACACCTTCGCCGGCCAGCTCGACGTGATCCTGCAGTCGGTGGCGCGGGTCGGGGAGGTCGCCGCGGGGGACATCCCGCCGACGTCGCACTCCGTACCGCTGACGAACGTGTTCCGCGACGACGAGCCGCGGCCGAGCCTGCCGCCGGACGCGGTGCTGGCGGGGGCGCCGGACGTCGCCGAGGGCCGGTTCCGGGTGCCGCGCATCTTGGATGAGGAGGCGTGAGCATGACGGAGGTGACGGGCAAGACCGCGGCTGAGCTGTCGGCGCTGCTGGCAGCGGGGGAGACCAGCGCCGTCGAGGTGACCCGGGCGCAGCTGGACCGGATCGGCGCGGTCGACGCCAAACTGCATGCGTTCCTGCACGTCGACGCCGATGGGGCGCTCGCCGCCGCCGACGCGGTCGACCAGGCGCGCGCCGCGGGGGAGCCTCTTGGGCCGCTGGCCGGCGTACCGATCGCGGTGAAGGACGTGCTCACCACCAAGGGTCTGCCCACCACCTGCGGGTCGAAGATCCTGGAAGGCTGGAAGCCGCCGTACGACGCCACGCTGGTGCGGCGGCTGCGGGCGGCGGGGATGCCGATCCTGGGCAAGACCAACATGGACGAGTTCGCGATGGGCTCCTCGACGGAGTACTCGGCGTACGGGCCGACGTACAACCCGTGGGACCTGACCCGGATCCCGGGCGGCTCCGGCGGTGGCTCGGCGGCGGCGGTGGCCGGTTTCGAGGCGCCGCTGGGGATCGGCACCGACACCGGCGGCTCGATCCGGCAGCCCGGCGCGGTCACCGGTACGGTCGGCGCGAAGCCCACCTACGGCGGCACCTCCCGGTACGGCCTGGTCGCGTTCTCGTCCTCGCTGGACACCCCCGGACCGGTCTCCCGTACGGTGCTCGACGCCGCGCTGCTGCACGAGGTGATCGCCGGACACGACCCGTGCGACTCGACCAGCATCCCGCAGCCGGTGCCGCCGGTGGTCTCCGCCGCCCGGCAGGGCGCCTCAGGTGACCTCTCGGGTGTCCGCCTGGGGCTGGTACGCGAACTCGCCGGCGAAGGCGCCGAGCCGGGCGTGATGGCGGCGTTCACCGAGGGCGTGGAGCGGCTCACCAAGCTCGGCGCCGAGGTGGTCGAGCTGTCCTGCCCGCACTTCGAGTACGCCCTGCCCGCGTACTACCTGATCGCACCCAGCGAGTGCTCGTCCAACCTGGCCCGGTTCGACGGTGTGCGCTACGGCCTGCGGGAAGGCGACGACGGCGTACACAGCCTGGAAGAGGTGATGTCGCTGACCCGCGAGGCCGGCTTCGGCCCCGAGGTGAAGCGGCGGATCATGCTCGGCACGTACGCGCTCTCGGCCGGCTACTACGACGCGTACTACGGCCAGGCGCAGAAGGTGCGGACCCTGATCACGCGCGACTTCCAGCAGGCGTTCGAGCAGGTCGACGTGCTGATCTCGCCGACCACCCCGTTCGTCGCCTTCGAGCTGGGCGCGCGCACCGCCGACCCGTACCAGATGTACCTCGCCGACCTCTACACGATCCCGTCCAACCTGTACGGCGGCCCCGCGATCTCGGTACCGGTGGGGCTCTCCGACGGGCTGCCGGTGGGGCTGCAGGTGATGGCCCCGACGATGGCCGACGACCGGATGTACCGGGTCGCCGCCGCCCTGGAGTCGACCACCACACTGCCCGCGCCGCCCTCGCTCGGCTGAGCCGCCGGGGCCGCGACCGAGCTGCCACACGCGTACGGCTGCCGCCCGGTCACGAACGGCTCCAGGGACAGACCGTCGAGCACCTGCTCCGGGGAGTCGGTGCCGTCGAAATTCATGATGATCGGCAGGGTCGAGTTGGAGTGCACACCTCCTTCCGCGACCTCCCGGATCACTTGCCGGGGAATAGTCATGACCTCATGATCCCATCCGGCCACGACACCCGGCATCGGCTTTTCATGCCCGTGCGCGCGCGTGCGGGGGTGCGGACTAAGCTGCCACGGGTGAGTACGACGACGCTCCCCACCTTCGAAGACGTGCTGACCCGCTACGAGCCGGTGATCGGGCTCGAGGTGCACGTCGAGCTGGGCACCCGTACCAAGATGTTCTGCGGCTGCCGTACCGAGTTCGGCGCGGAGCCGAACACCCAGGTCTGCCCGGTCTGCCTGGGGCTGCCCGGCAGCCTGCCGGTGGCCAACCGGGCCGCGATCGAGGCGACGATCCGGATCGGGTTGGCGCTGCACTGCGACATCGCGTCGTGGTGCCGGTTCGCGCGGAAGAACTACTTCTACCCGGACATGCCGAAGAACTTCCAGACCAGCCAGTACGACGAGCCGCTCTGCACCGACGGCTACCTCGACGTGGAGGTCGACGGCGAGACGGTCAGGATCGGGATCGAGCGCGTCCACCTGGAAGAGGACACCGGCAAGACGCTGCACATCGGCGGCGCCACCGGCCGGATCCACGGCGCGACCGAGTCGCTGGTGGACTACAACCGCGCCGGCATCCCGCTGGTCGAGATCGTCACCAAGCCGGTGCCCGGCACGGCCGGTAAAGCCCCCGAGGTGGCGCGCGCGTACGTCACCGAGCTGCGGGAGACCGTCCGCTCGCTGGACGTCTCCGACGTACGGATGGAGCAGGGGTCGCTGCGCTGCGATGTCAACACGTCGCTGAACAGGCCCGGTGAAGAGTGGGGTACGCGTACCGAGACCAAGAACGTCAACTCGCTGCGCAGCGTGGAGCGGGCAGTGCGCTCGGAGATGATCCGGCAGGCGTCGGTGCTCGACGCCGGGGAGCGGATCGTGCAGGAGACCCGGCACTTCCGCGAGCGTGCGAGCGGAAGCGGAGAGCAGGGCCATGAGGACACCGGGCACACCGTGCCCGGGCGTAGCAAGGAGACGGCGACCGACTACCGGTACTTCCCGGAGCCGGACCTGGTGCCGATCGCGCCCGACCCGGAGTGGGTCGCCGAGCTGAAGGCGGCGCTCCCGGAGCCGCCGGCCGAGCGCCGGGCCCGGCTGCGGGCCGAGTGGGGGATCAACGCCCACGACATGAAGTCGATCCTGAACGCCGGCGCGGTGGAGCTGATCGAGGCCACGATCGCCGCCGGCGCCAGCCCGGACGCCGCCCGCAAATGGTGGCTCGGGGAGCTGTCCCGCCGCGCCAACGAGTCCGGCACCGAGCTGGCCGCGATGACGGTCACCCCGGAGCAGGTCGCCGAGCTGCAGCGGCTGGTCGGCGACGGCAAGATCAACGACAAGCTGGCGCGTACGGTGCTGGAAGGCGTACTGGCCGGTGAGGGCTCGCCGACCGAGGTGATGACCGCACGTGGCCTCGAGGTCGTGTCCGACACCGGCGTGCTGGAAGCCGCCGTGGACGAGGCGATCGCCGGCAACCCCGATATCGCCGCCAAGATCCGGGACGGCAAGGTGGCGGCGGCCGGCGCCCTGGTCGGCGCGGTGATGAAGGCGACCCGGGGCCAGGCCGACGCGAAGACCGTACGGGAGCTGATCCTCACCAAGCTCGGCGCCTGATAGCCGTGTAGCAAGAGTGCTACAGTTGCCCTGTGGCACAGCCAGACCGGATTCCGGTACGCGAACTCCGCAACAACGTCAGCCAGGTGCTGCGGCGGGTGGAAGCGGGCGAGTCGCTCGAGGTCACCGTCAATGACCGGCCAGTGGCGCTGTTGACGCCGCGAAGCGCGCGGGCGAGCACGGTCAACACCCGGGAGTTCCTGGGTTCGTTGGTCTTCGCTGACCCGGGTCTACGGACTGAGCTGGCTGACGAGCTCACCGAGACCACCGATGACGTCGCGGATCCGTGGTCGTGACCGTCGGCCTGCTCGACACCTCTGTGTTCATCGCGCGGGAGTCAGGACGCCCTCTCGATCTCGACCGGCTCCCCGAGGCCTCGGCGGTCAGCGCTGTCACCATCGGCGAACTCCGCTGGGGTGTCCTGATGGCGCCGGATGACGCAACCCGATCGCGCCGTCTCGACACGCTGAGCGCCGCACAGCGGATGGAGCCGTATCCCGTCGACGACCGGGTTGCCGCCGCCTGGGCGCTGCTCAGACAACGCCTGAAGGCGGCTGGCCGGAAGATGGAGATCAACGATTCCTGGATAGCGGCGACCGCCATCGCTCTCGGCTGGCCGGTGGTGACTCAGGACGCCGGTTTCCCACCTGACATTCCTGAGTTGACCGTCATCTCGGTGTAACGGCGATGCCGGTAGACTGAGCGCCTCCGCCGTGGGTCGTGACAACTGCCGAGGTGTGACATGGGTACGGGGATCGTGCGGCTGTGCGGGGTTGCGGTGCTCTGTCTGGCGCTCGCGGGGTGCGGTGCGGTCGGCGGCGAGAGCCGTACGGCGAGAACTTCGCCAGCGGCGGCTACACCTGGACGGTCTGCCACGTGGCGATGGCCCGCGGCAAGGTGCTGTCGATGCTGGAGGTCAACCGGGCCGAGGAGCAGCCGACCCGCGACCTGATGCACAAGCTCGCCCCTGTGGCCGCCGACCTCCTGGTCTCCGCCACCGAGGGCAGCTGACCGCTGCTACCACGGGCAGCTGGGCAGCCGGTCATGACGGGCTCGGGCTGCTGCTGGCCGCGGCGACCGGGACGGTGTCGAGGACATGGCGCTCCAGGGTCACCTCGGCCCGGCCTGCCCCGCCGACGGTGATGTCGTCGTACGCCTGCAGGGCGCGGGTGGCGCGGTCGAAGTAGAGGACCGACAGATCCAGCGTGACCGGCTCGTCCTTCTGCAGGCCGCGCAGCCCGGCGCCGCCGGTGGAGCCCTCCACCATCAGCAGGCTGCCGCCGTCGAGCTGGGTGACCGTACGTTGGTGGGTGTGGCCGGCGAGGATCACCGGGGTCACGCCGTCCAGGGCAGTCGCCGCGACCGGATCGTGCACCAGCCCGACGTCGACCGTACGGTGCTGGGCCTCGATGGTCTTCACCAGCTGCTCGGCGTGCAGCCGCAGCCCGGCCTTGGTGTAGTCGTCGGCACGTGACTTGTCGGGGGTGAACCGGGGATCCCCGATCCCGGCGAAGGTGAGCCCGGCGACGGTACCGACGTGGTTGTCGAGCACGATCGCGTTGTCCTGCTCGGCCACCGCCTGCTCGATCGCGTGCGAGTCGTGGTTGCCGCGTACGAACACGTACGGCGCGTCCACCTTGCCGACGCCGGAGGCGTACAGCCGGCCCTCGCGCTCACTGCCCCAGTCGGTGATGTCGCCGGTGTCGACCACCACGTCCACGTCGAACTGCTGCGCCACCGTCGAGATCAGGTCGAACGCGGTCGGGTTCAGGTGCAGGTCGGAGACGTGCAGCACCCGGATCGAGCTCTGGTCCGCCTCGTACACCGGCAGCGTGGAGGCGGTGGTGTAGAGCTTGCTGATGTTGAGCACCAGTCGCTGCAGCTCGGCGCGGTACTCCGAGTACCGGTGCGCGATCCGGCGCGCGTCACCCACCACCGCGGGGGCGTTGGTGAGCAGCCCCTCGTACCGGGGTTCCTCGATCGAGCGGGGATCGAAGGTGGCGTACGCCAGCGTGCCGGTGCCGGCCAGCAGCCCGACCGCGAGCGCGCCCACACCGGCGATCCGGCGTACGTCCCGGCGGTAGACCAGGACGCTGAGCAGCAACGCGCCCAGCAGCGCGGAGCCGACCGCGGTGATCGCGAGCTGCTTCATCCCGGATTCCACGTCGGTGATGGCGGTACGGCTGGCCCGCTCCACCGCGCCCGGATCCGAGATCAGCTCACGGGTACGCGCCGGGTCCAGCTCGTCCAGCCGTACGGTCAGCGTCGCCGGTGCGTCGTGGCTGTCCAGGATCAGCGAGCCGAGCGGCGGGATCTGCACCTCGGTCTGCCCGGTCCACGACGGCCTGATCGCGAACTCCGCCCGGAACGGGCCGACGTCGTGCTCCACCCGGCCGTTGAGCAGGACACCGGCGGTGGCCCCCAGCAGCGCCACCACCGCGATCAGCAGCCACCGCCCGGCGGCCCGTGCCACGGGATGGTGGGCCGCGGCGGCGAACCAGGCGGCGGTACGGTTCGCGAGTCGGCGCACGCTGACAGGCATCGGCCAATCATCTCCCGCGACGCGGCGATCCGCCGCTTACGGCACGGCGCACCGCGTACCCCCGGATCAGGTTTTGCTGTTGCCGCCGTCGCCGGAGAGCACCAGCCGCAGGATCTTGTCGTCGCCGGGGTTGGGCTCGCCGCGGCCGTCCAGATTGGAGGTGGTGACCCAGATCGTGTTGTCCGGCGCGACCACCACGGTACGGAGCCGGCCGTACGTGTCGGCCAGCGTCTCCTGCGGCGCGCCGATCAGGCCGCCCTTGCCGTTGAGCTGCATCACGTACATCCGTTCGCCCCGCAGGCACGCGGTGAGCAGTACGTCGCCCAGGATCGCGGCGCCGCTGCACGAAGCCTCCTTCGGGCGCCAGGTCACCAGCGGGTCGGCGTACTTGGAGCCGCCGCCCTTGCCCTCGACCCGCGGCCAGCCGTAGTTCTTCCCCGGTTTGACCTGGTTCAGCTCGTCCCAGGTGTTCTGGCCGAACTCCACCGACCACAGCCGCTGCTGCGCGTCCCACGCGATGCCCTGGCTGTTGCGGTGCCCGTACGAGTAGACCAGGTTCTTGAACGGGTTGCCGGGCGCCGGTTTGCCCTCCTTGGTCATCCGCAGAATCTTGCCGCCGAGGCTGGACTTGTCCTGCGCCAGCCCGGTGTTCGACGCGTCGCCGGTGGTGGCGTACAGGTAGCCGTCGGGGCCGAAGTCGAGCCGGCCGCCGTTGTGGATGCCGGAGACCGGGATCCCGGTGACGATCGGCTGCGGCCGCTCACCGAGCTTCAGCTTCGCGATCCGGTTGTCATCCTGGGTGGTGTAGTAGATGAAGATCGTCTTGTCGGTCTTGTAGTCCGGCGAGACCGCCAGCCCCATCAGGCCGCCTTCGCCCTCGGCGTACGCCTGCTCGATGGTCTGGATCTTCTTCTTTTTCAGCTTCGGTGAGATCGCCACGATGTTGCGGGTCTCGCGTTCGGTGACCAGCGCGGTGCCGTCCGGCAGGAAGTCCAGCCCCCACGGGACCTGCAGCCCCTCCACGATCGGCTCGGCCGCCACCGCGCCGTCGCCGCCGTCGCTGGGCTTCGCGCTCGGCGTCGGGAACCTCGGCGGCGCCCCGGCTTCCTCTTCGGCGGGTGGGCCGAAAGAGCAGGCCGAAACCAGCAGAGCGACCACACTCACCAGCAGCGCCGCTCGCGCCAGGACTTTCCGGGGGTACGCCGTCACGCCGTCCACCCTAGCCAGCCCGGTCACCCGGGCTGGTGCGGCGACGGGCCGGCCGGTGGTGGCGGCCCGGGCGGTTGCGGGCCTGGCGGTGGCGGGCCGGCGGGGGTGCGTTGGGCGAGCAGGCGCCGGCGGTGAGAGTTGCGGCGGAGCGTGACCACCAGCGCGATCACGCCGCCGATGAGCAGCGCCGGGCATGCCGTACCGGCCAGGACGCCGAGCGCCCGTGCGCGTTGCAGCGGGGCCTGCTTCACGTCGACGGAGGTGCCGAGCGCGTACTCCTCGGCGGTGACGTTGGGGCCGTCGGGGTCGCACTCCACGCCGTAGTTGCCCTCGCGGGTCACCGTGATCTCGTAGATCAGGTGCCAGCGTGCGTCGCGGGAGGTGAACTCGTAGCTCTGGGCGGGCCGGCTGAGGGTGATCTCTCCGGCGCCGGCCATGGCGCCGGCGGTGCACCGGGTGGCGTACGCGTCCGGGTCGTCGGCGTCGGAGTCGACGTACACCCCCCACGTGCGGTCCGCGGTCAACTGCATCAGGGCGGGGCCGCCGGAGCCGCCGGGGCCGAACCTGAGCCACAGGGTCGGTGTCTCGCCCGCCCCGGTGAGCTTGGGGCCGGCGGTGACGACCCCGACGAGCAGACCGAGGACCGCGATCACGCCGGCGGCCACGTACCAGAGCTGGTGGGGTCGCAGCTCGGCGGCGGACACCCGCGGACCGGCTGGGGGAGGAACAGGCATCACGGGCACATCATGCCGGTGGATAGCCCATCGGTGGTGCCCCAGGCGCACCAGATGTGCCGTAGCCGCCCTGGGCCTGCAGCCGCTTTTTGTGCGCGCTGCGGCGCAGCCCGGTCACCAGCGCGATCACGCCGCCGACGATCAATGCCAGGCAGGGCAGCCCGAGCAGCGCGCCGACCGTGCCGAAGGTCTTCCCGACGAAGCCGCCCACGTTGACCGCGGGGCCGACGGCGAGCTGCGGGTCGGTCAGCTCCGCGTCCTGCGAGCTGCACTCGATCTGGTAGCTGCCGTCCTTGTCGACCCTCACGTCGTACAACAGCTGCCAGGTCTTGTTGTCCTTGGTGAAGTGGAAGCTGCCGCCGGGCTCGGACAGCGTGATGGTGCCGCCGTCCGCGGAGCTGCCGGTGCACTGCACGTCCGGCCGTGGCCCCGAGCCCTGGCCCTCGGAGCTGGCCCGCGGGTTGTCGACGTAGATCGCCCACTGCTGGTCACCGGTCAGCTCGACGGTGGTGGCCTCGCCAGCGTCGAACTCGTGCTTCATGGTGGGCAGGCCACCGGCGATCGACGACAGCCCGAACAGCCCGATCCCGAAGCCGCCGCAGACGCCGAGCACCACGATCAGCGCGGCGATCCAGTACCAGGTGCGCTTCGGCCGCAGCGCGGCGGGATCGATCGGCGGCGGTGCGGCCGGCTGGTACGTCATGCGACCCATCCTGGCGCATCGCGCCCGATTTCGCGGTCTGGTCCCGGCCGGTCCGCGTGGCGGGAGCCGACCGGGATCCCGTGCCCCGCGTAGGGTCGGGGATCGTGAAGGTCTGGGTCCCGCACGCCGAGGGCGTGCCGATGCTCGCGCCGCTGCCGGAAGGCGTACAACTCGAGGTGTACGGGGGTAGCGGCGAGCCGCCGTCCGACCCCGCCGGGATCGAGTTCTGGGTGCCGCCGTTCCTCGCCGGAGCCGACGTCCCCTCGGTGCTGGAGCGGATGCCGGGGCTGAAGGTGATCCAGCTGCTGAGCGCCGGCGCCGAGGTGTGGGTGCCCAGGCAGCCGGACGGCGTGACCCTCTGCGACGCGCGGGGCGTGCACACCTCGCCGACCGCCGAGTGGGTGGTGACCGCGATCCTGGCGTACCTGCGGAGCTTTCCGCGGTTCGCGCGGGCGCAGGCGGCGGGGGTCTGGGACTACACCCCCACCGACGACCTGGCCGGCAAGCGGGTGCTGATCGTCGGCTCCGGCGACATCGGAGAGGCGGTCGCCGCCCGGCTGGCGCCGTTCGAGGTCTCGTTGACCCGGGTCGCGCGGCGGGCCCGGCCGGGGGCGCACCCGGTCGCGGAGCTTCCCGAGCTGCTGCCGGACGCCGACGTGGTGGTGCTGCTGGTGCCGCTCACCGACGCCACCCGGGGGCTGGTGGACGCGCGGTTCCTGGCCCGGATGGCCGACGGGGCGCTGCTGGTGAACGCCGCTCGCGGCCCGGTGGTCGACACCAAGGCGCTCACCGCCGAGCTGGCTACCGGCAGGATCGGCGCCGCGCTCGACGTCACCGACCCGGAGCCGCTGCCCGAGGGGCATCCACTGTGGACGATGCCGAACCTGCTGCTGACCCCGCACGTGGCCGGCTCGGTACGCAGCATGCTGCCCCGCGCGTACCGGCTGGTGGCCGAGCAGCTGCGCCGGTACGCCGCCGGCGAACCGCTCGCCAACGTGGTCACCGACGGCTACTGATCCTCTCGCTCCTGCTGGCCCGGCTCCGAGTGCGGCTGGTCCTGCTGGTCCGGCTCGGGTCCCGGCTGGTCGGGCTCCTGCTGGTCCTGCTGGTCCGGCTCCTGGAGGTGCTGGCCGCCGGCTTCGATCAGCCGCGGTACGTCCTCGGCGGTCACCGCCGGCAGCGGCAGCGTACGGTCGCCGGGCAGTACGGCGTACACCCGGCGGCCGTCGATGCCGAAGCCGGTGATCTCGCCCCAGGGCAGCCGGCGATTGCCGAACAGCGCCCGTACGGTCAGCCCGCCGGAGTCGACGTCCACCCCCGCGCGGAATCCCCAGGCGGTCGCCAGCACCCCGGCCAGCAGCAGCGGGCTGAGATACCACAGGTTGCCGGCGAGCGGCACCAGCGCGATCGTGGCGGCGAGCCCGGTGAGCGGGATCGCGATGTTGTGGCGGAACCTCACGGTACGGCTGTCGGGCACCCGACGATCGTGCCACCGGGTTGCCGTACGGGTGGTTCCGGGGCCGCCGTTGGGGTCAGAATCGCAGTGTTGTCGTACCCCCGGTCGATACTGGCCGCGCTCACAGCCGAGCACCAACAGAGGGAGACGTCATGGACACCGTGCTCGCCATCGGCACCCGCAAGGGTCTGTTCCTGGCCCGCTCCGCGGATCGGCTCAGCTGGGCGGTGACCGGCCCCCACCTGCCGATGACCGAGGTGTACGCGGTCGGCATCGATGCCCGGCATTCACCGCCCCGGCTGCTGGTGGGCGCGACCAGCAGCCACTTCGGGCCGAGTGTGATCCGCAGCGACGACCTGGGGGAGAGCTGGCAGGAGCCGGAGCAGGCCCCGATCGCGTTCGCCGAGGACACCGACACCAGCCTGGAGCGGGTCTGGCAGCTCGCCCCCGGCCGGCCCGACGCCCCTGAAGAGGTGTGGGCCGGCACCCAGCCGTCCGCGCTGTTCGGCTCCGCCGACGGCGGGAAGACCTTTTCGCTGGTACGGGCGCTGTGGGACCACCCGCACCGGCCCGAGTGGGGCGCCGGCTTCGGGGGCCAGGCGATCCACACCGTGCTGCCGCACCCCACCGACCCGCAGCGGATCGTGGTCGCGATGTCGACCGGCGGGGTCTACCGCTCCGAGGACGGTGGCGAGTCCTGGCAGCCCGGCAACACCGGGGTGAAGGCGTACTTCCTGCCCGACGACCAGTACCCCGAGTTCGGGCAGTGCGTACACAAGGTGGCCCGCGACTCGCAGCAGCCCGAGCGGCTCTACCTGCAGAACCACCACGGCGTCTACCGCTCCGACGACGACGGCAAGAGCTGGCAGTCGATCGCCGACGGGCTGCCGACCGACTTCGGGTTCGCCATGGTGGCGCACCCGCACCGCTCCGGCGTGATCTGGAATTTCCCGATCGAGGCCGACGGGCGGCGCTTCCCGCCGGAGCAGCGCGCCCGGGTCTACCGCAGTGAGGACGCCGGCGCCAGCTGGGCGGCGCTGGACAAAGGGCTGCCCGACGAGCCGTTCTGCTCGGCGGTGATGCGCGACGCGATGTGCGCCGACAACGCCGACCCCGCCGGCGTCTACTTCGGCTCCCGCTCCGGCGAGGTGTACGCCAGCGCCGACGAGGGTGACACCTGGCGGCTGGTCGCTTCGCACCTGCCCGACGTGCTCTCCGTACGGGCCGCGGTGGTGGGCTGATGAAGGTGACCGTACGGGTGCCGTCGGTGCTGCGCGGCGACGCGGGCGGCGCGTCCCAGCTGGAGGTGGAGGTGGCGCCCGGCGCCGACCTGGGCGGGCTGCTCGACGCGGTCGACGGCAGCCACCCACGGCTGGCCCGCCGGATCCGCGACGAGCAGGGACAGCTCCGCCGCTATGTCAACGTGTACGTCGACGGCGAAGAGTCCCGCCACCTGGGCGGCACCTCGGCTCCGTTGCGCGACGGCGCCGAGGTGCAGGTAATCCCGTCAATCGCGGGCGGTTAGCGCTCGCCGCCCCCTCCATGATCATGGCGCCCATCATGCTGTGATGACGACATCGAGGGAGCCTTGATCATGGAGAAGGCCGGCTTCCAGCCGGGCATGGGGTAGGCGGCGAGCAGGTCGCGTACCTCCGCGGCGATCTTCTCCAGGGCGGGCTCGTCGGCGTCGCGGGCGGCGGTGACCGCGGCGCCGATCCAGGTCGCGAGCTGCGGCATCTGCTGCTCGGTGAGGCCGCGGGTGGTGATCGCGGCGGTGCCGAGCCGGATCCCGGACGGGTCGAACGGCTTGCGCGGGTCGAACGGCACCGTGTTGTAGTTGAGCTCGATCCCGGCGGCGTCCAGCGCCTGCGCGGCCGGCTTGCCGCCGATGCCCTTGCTGGTCAGGTCGACCAGGATCAGATGGTTGTCGGTGCCGCCGGAGACCAGCTCGAAGCCCCGTTCGACCAGCGCCGCGGCGAGCGCTTTCGCGTTGGCGACCACCTGGGCGGCGTACCCCCGGAAGGACGGTTGTGCCGCCTCCCGCAGGCAGACCGCGATCGCCGCGGTGGTGTGGTTGTGGGGGCCGCCCTGCAGCCCGGGGAACACCGCCTTGTCGATCGGCTTGGCGTACGGCTCGTCGCACAGCAGCATCGCGCCGCGCGGGCCACGCAGCGTCTTGTGAGTGGTGGTCGAGATGACCTGCGCGTGCCCGACCGGGGACGGATGGGCGCCGCCGGCGACCAGCCCGGCGATGTGCGCGATGTCGGCCACCAGTACCGCATCCACCTCGCGGGCGATCTCGGCGAACCCGGCGAAGTCGATGGTGCGCGGGATCGCGGTGCCGCCGCAGAAGATCAGCTTCGGCCGTTCGGCGCGGGCCAGGTCGCGTACCTCGTCCAGGTCGACCCGCCCGGTGTCGGCCCGTACGCCGTACTGCACGCTGCGGAACCACTTGCCGGTCGCCGAGACGCCCCAGCCGTGGGTGAGGTGGCCGCCGGCCGGCAGCGCCATCCCCATCACGGTCTCGCCCGGGTTCGCCAGCGCCAGGTATACCGCCAGGTTGGCCGGCGAACCGGAGTACGGCTGCACGTTGGCGTGGTCGACCCCGAACAGCTGCCGGGCCCGCTCGGCGGCGAGCGTCTCGACCTGGTCGATGACCTGCTGGCCCTCGTAGTAGCGCTTGCCGGCGTACCCCTCGGAGTACTTGTTCGTCAGTACGGAGCCGGTGGCCTCCAGCACCGCGGCGGAGACGTAGTTCTCCGAGGCGATCAGCCGGATCTTGTCGTGCTGGCGCTGGGCTTCCGCCTCGACGAGTGCGGCGACGTCGGGGTCGGTACGGGCGAGGTCGGGGATCGGTGGCTGGTGCATCGGGGCCTCCAGGGCAGCGCGGCGTCGATGCCGGCACCCAGGCGCGCGGTGCGTGGCGGTACGTCGCTCCCCGGTGGTCGGTTCCACCTCGCGCCCCGTACGCCGGGGCACTCGACTGCGCCAGTCGCGGTCGGGTCTGTCCACAGGACAGGCCCTGCCTGGTCGAGGGTAGTCGACCTTCGGACAAGGGACGCGGTGTGGCGGCCGGATCGGTGATCCTGTTCGGCATGGGAATCACTGTGGCGACCGGCAACGAGATCCTCAGAGACAACTTCGCACCGTGGGTACAGGCGCTCGGCCTCACTGTCGAGCGGGTCGAGGAGCGTGTCGCGGTGCTGCGGCTGCCCTGGTCGGACACCCTCGCGCGGGAGGGCGGCGCGCTGTCCGGGCAGGCGATCGCGGCCGCCGCCGACACCGCCACGGTGATCACGATCTCGGCGGCCCGCGGCAGCTACGGGCCGATGACCACGGTGCAGCTGTCGATCACGTACCAGCGGCCGGTGGTCGACACCGACCTGCTGGTCACCGCCAGGCTCGACAAGATCGGCCGCAGCCTGGCCTTCGCCGACGTAACCCTCACCCCGGAGGGCAAGACGGACCCAGCCGCCCACGCCACCACCGTCTACGTCCTACTCGGCTGACACCTCCTCCCACGACCTTGAAATCGTGGTGTCGCTATTCGACATGACGATTTCAAGATCCGGAGTGCAGTTGGTCCAGCCAGGTGCGCATGAGCTTGATCTGGGCGGTACGTGATTGTTCGATCCGGCGCGCGAACGCCACCACGTCGGCGTTACCGCCGGTACGCAGCTCCAGCCGGGCGATCTGGATCGCGTCGTCCTGGTGCGCGATCAGCAGCTTCAGGAACGCCGCCTCGAACTCCGCGTCCGGCGCCTTCGCCACCGCCGTGATCTCGGCGGCGGTGGTGCCGGGCATCCCGCCGTGCGCGGTGTGCGCGTCGGCGGGCGCGGTCGCCGGCTGCCGCCACTCGCGCAGCCAGCCCGACATGGTCTTGATCTCGTCGGTCTGGGTCGCGGCGATCGCGTCGGCCAGTTGGCGTACCTCGTCCCGTACCGGCCGGTCGGCCGCCAGCCGTACGATCGTCAGCCCCTGCCGGTGGTGCGGCGTCATCATCTGCAGGAACATCACGTCGCCGGACTGGTACGGCCGTTCGGCTTCCGGTGGGGCACCGCCGCCGACCAGCGAGCCGATGAGCAGCACGCCGATGAGCAGCACGCCGATGAGCAGCGCGCCAATCGCGAGCGCGACGCCGTACCGGCGGATCACACCTCCAGCCACAGCGCCGGGGTGTTCGGCGGCTCCCAACCCTGCAGTGCGGTGTGCGCCTGGCGGCACTGGTAGAGCCGGCCGCCGTACGTCACCCGGTCGCCGACCTGGTACGCCGTCCCCGCGGCCCACGCGTTACCGGACGGCGGCGGCGTGGTCGAGGTCGGGCTGGGCGTGGCGGTCGGGCTGGGCGACGTGGTGGGAGTCGGGGTCGGGCTCGGCGGCGTGGACCCGCCGGTGAAGTCGACGTCGGAGCAGGCGTAGAACGCCTCCTCGCTGTAGGCCGTCCGCTGCCAGATCATGTACAGGATGTGCCGGCCGGTACGCGACGGCAGCGTGATCGTGAAGCGCTGGTCGCTGGTCGGGTTGACATTGCGGAAGTTCTGCAGCGACACCAGGTCCGACCAGCGGAGCGGCTGCGTCGGACCCCAGCCTTCCCGGGTCAGGTAGAACTCGAAGTCGCTGCCGGCGTGCGGCGCGGTGGCGTGCAGCGTGACGGTGAACGTACCGGGGGAGACCCGTTGCGCGGGCCAGTCCGCGCGCTGCAGATCGAGCCCGCGGAACTTCTCGCGGCCCGCGCTGCACAGCTTGCCGTCCGGGATCAGCTCCCGGTGCCGGCCCGCCGCGTTGATCAGCGACACTTCGTTCCAGTCGTAGAACGCCTGCGTGCCGCCCGCGGCGATCGCCGCCTTGCAAGCCTCGGACTGCGGTGCCTCCGGGCCTTCCCGCCAACAGGTGTAGCTGCGGCTGGCCGGGCTCGCTGTGGACCCGTGGCCGGCGGCCGGGCCGGCGGGCAGCAACACGGCGAGTAGCGCGGCGCCTCCCACGACGCCGCCGATGGTGAGAACAGACGTGCGCACGGTGCCTCCCCAAGGCCGCGTAGCTATTAGTAAATCTTCTTAACTATACG
>JBOGDG010000008.1:0-18741 GCA_050701655.1 Micromonosporaceae bacterium | reverse complement strand
CCTTCAGCGCGGCGGCCTCGGCGCGTGCCTTGTCGGTGATCTCACGGGCCTCGAGCCGGGCGGCGGAGAGGATGCCTTCGGCTTCCCGCTTCGCTTCGGCGCGGTGCTCGTTCGCCTGCTCCTCGGCGAGCCGGAGGATGTGCTCGACCTTGGTACCGAGACCGGAGAGGGTCGGGCGGCTGTTCTCCTCGAGCTGCTTGTTCTGCTCGCCGAGCTTCTGCTCGAGGCCGCTGGAGCGCTGCTCAGCCTGACGGAGCCGGCGCTGCGCGTCGGTCATCCGCTGCTCGGCCTCGGCGTGGGCGCGCTTGATCTGCTCGATCGACTGGTTCAGGCGCTGGAGGTAGGTGTCGACGTGGGCGCGGTCGTAGCCACGCAGGACGACGGCGAAGTCGGGTTCGTTGGCGTTGTCGAAGAACGACAAGGAGGAGGGCTGCTGGGGCATTGGGACATACTCGCAGACGGCAGGGGTCCTTATGCAAGACCAAACGGAACAAGATGCTGCCGAAGAAGGATCGGATCCGGGGGTACGGGCGCGCGACGTCCTCTGCAGCAGCTATTTCAGCGGTTATTTACCATATGTACGCTCTTCGTGCAATCCCCAGAATCGCGCGGCGATGCCGATTTCACACCCTAGTCCGGTGCCCGTGGGCGAGCGCAACCACTTCGTGAAACCGCGTTAGCGGTCGCGGAACCGGTTGATCTCCGCCAGGTGCTGCTGGCGCAGCTCCTCATCGCGTACACCGAGGCCTTCCTCCGGGGCAAGACAGAGCACGCCGACCTTGCCCTGGTGCAGGTTGCGGTGCACCTCGTACGCGGCCTGGCCGGTCTGCTCCAACGGATAAACGCGCGACAGCGTCGGATGGATACGGCCCTTGCTGATCAGGCGATTCGCCTCCCACGCCTCGCGGTAGTTGGCGAAGTGGGAGCCGATGATCCGTTTCAGATTCATCCACAGGTAGCGGTTGTCGTACTGGTGCATGAATCCCGTGGTGGACGCGCAGGTGACGATGGTGCCGCCGCGCTTGGCGACGTACACACTGGCGCCGAAGGTCGACTTGCCGGGGTGCTCGAAGACGATGTCCGGGTCTTCGCCGCCGGTCAGCTCACGGATCTTCGTGCCGAGCCGCTGCCACTCTCTCGGGTCCTGGGTGTGCTCGTCTTTCCAGAACTTGTAGCCCTCGGCGCTGCGGTCGATCACCAGCTCGGCGCCCATCGCCCGGCAGATGTCGACCTTGTCGGGGCTGGACACCACGCACACCGGGATCGCGCCGCCGTTGAGCGCGAACTGGGTGGCGTAGCTGCCGAGCCCGCCCGACGCGCCCCAGATCAGCACCACGTCGCCCTGCTTCATCCCGGCGCCGTTGCGGGACACCAGCTGTCGGTACGCGGTGGAGTTGACCAGCCCAGGGCAGGCCGCCTCTTCCCACGAAAGGTGCGCCGGCTTCGGCATCAGCTGGTTGGCCTTGACCAGGCTGACCTCGGCGAGCCCGCCGAAGTTGGTCTCGAAGCCCCAGATCCGCTGCTGCGGGTCCAGCATCGTGTCGTCGTGCCCCTGCGGGTCCTCCAGCTCGACCGACAGGCAGTGCGCCACCACCTCGTCGCCGGGCTTCCACTTCGTCACGCCGGGGCCGACCCGCAGCACCACGCCGGCGGCGTCGGAGCCCACCACGTGGTATGGCAGATCGTGCCGCTTGGTCAGCTCGGAGACCTTGCCGTACCGCTGCAGGAATTTGAAGGTCGAGACCGGCTCGAAGATCGAGGTCCAGACGGTGTTGTAGTTGACGGCGCTGGCCATCACGGCGATCAGCGCCTCGCCCGGGCCGAGCTCCGGGGTCGGGATCTCGTCGACGTGCAGCGCCTGCCGCGGGTCCTTGTCCTCGGTCGCCATGCCGTCGAACATCGACGCCTCGTCGGCGCGTACCACCACTCCCTGGTACGACTTCGGGACCGGAAGGTTGGCCACGGCCTCCGGCCGGCCGCCCGTGATCGCCTCGAGGATCTCCTTCATTGCCCGGTCCCTTCGGTCTGTACTGGATCGCAGAAGGATGTTACCGGCGGGTAAGGAATGCCCGTAACAGCGTTGTGACAAACCGCACCGGTGAGGTCTGTCAGTGGCTCGCGGCGGGCTCGACCAGCTCCACGAGCACGCCTCCGGCGTCCTTGGGGTGTACGAAGTTGATCCGCGAATCCGCGGTGCCGCGCTTCGGCGTGTCGTACAACAGGCGTACGCCGCGCTCCCGTAGCGCGGCGCAGGCGGCGTCGATGTCGGCGACCGTGTACGCCACCTGCTGGATCCCCGGCCCCTTCTTGTCGAGGAACTTCCCGATCGTGGATTCCGGGGACAGCGGGGCCAGCAGCTGTACGCAGCCGCCGCTCGGGTCTGGCCCCACGGCGAGCATCGCCTCGCGTACCCCCTGCTCCTCGTTGACCTCGGTGTGTACGCAGCGCATCCCGAACGTCCGCTCGTAGAACTCGATGCCGGCGTCCAGGTCGGGTATGGCAATTCCCACGTGATCGATGCGCAGCAGCCCGATGCTTGCAGAATCCATGCTCGGTAGTGTGGCTGTTGAACGCTGGTTCAGGCGCAGAACGCCCGAATGACATCAGTCACGCATCACGTAGGAGGCGGCAATGGGTTCGGTCATCGTCGGCGGCGCGCGTACCCCTATGGGCCGGCTGCTCGGATCGCTGAAGGACTTCTCCGGCGCGGACCTCGGCGGCTTCGCGATCAAGGGCGCCCTGGAGCGCAGCGGCGTCGCGGCCGACCATGTCGACTACGTGATCATGGGCCAGGTGCTGCAGGCCGGTGCGGGGCAGATCACCGCGCGGCAGGCCGCCACCAAGGCCGGGATCGCGATGGACGTACCGGCGCTGACGATCAACAAGGTGTGCCTGTCCGGGCTGGACGCGATCGCGCTCGCCGACCAGCTGATCCGGGCCGGTGAGTTCGAGATCGTGGTCGCCGGCGGCATGGAGTCGATGACCAACGCGCCGCACCTGCTCAAGGGCTCGCGCTCCGGCGTGAAGTACGGCGACACCACGCTGGTCGACTCGATGCAGTACGACGGGCTGTGGGACGCGTTCACCGACGCCGCGATGGGTGAGCTGACCGAGAAGAAGAACGCCACCCTGGGGATCAGCCGCGAAGCCCAGGACGCGTTCTCCGCGCAGTCGCACCAGCGCGCCGCCGCCGCGGCGAAGAACGGCATCTTCGACGACGAGGTCGTCCCGGTGGAGATCCCGCAGCGCAAGGGCGACCCGGTGGTGTTCTCCACCGACGAGGGAGTGCGGGCCGACACCACCGCCGAGGGGCTGGCGAAGCTGCGGCCGGCGTTCTCGAAGGACGGCACCATCACCGCCGGTTCCGCCTCCCAGATCTCCGACGGCGGCTGCGCGGTCGTGGTGATGAGCGCGGCGAAGGCGGAGGAGCTGGAGCTGACGGTGCTGGCGGAGATCGGGGCGCACGGCGTGGTCGCCGGGCCGGACTCGACGCTGCAGTCGCAGCCGTCCAACGCCATCAATGCCGCGGTCACCAAGGAGGGCATCTCGGTCGCCGATCTGGACCTGATCGAGATCAACGAGGCGTTCGCCAGCGTCGGCATCCAGTCCATGAAGGAGCTGGGCGTCACCGACGAGAAGGTCAACGTCAACGGCGGCGCGATCGCGCTCGGCCACCCGATCGGGATGTCCGGTGCCCGGCTGGTGCTGCACCTGGCGCTGGAGCTGAAGCGGCGTGGTGGCGGCGTCGGCGCGGCCGCGCTGTGCGGTGGCGGTGGCCAGGGCGACGCGCTGATCGTGAAGGTGCCGGGGGCCTGATGGGCACCACGTCCGGCGGCAGTGGGGCGGCCTCGGCGCCGTCCCGCTCGCTGCGGCGGTCGCTGGACGTACCGGATCTGATCGCGCGGGCACGCGACGGTGACGCGCGGGCGGTGGCCCGGCTGATCTCGCTGGTCGAGGACGAGCACCCGGTGCTGCGCGAGGTGATGGCGGCGCTGGCGCCGCACACCGGTCACGCCGAGGTGGTGGGGCTGACCGGCTCGCCCGGTGTCGGCAAGTCCACCTCGACCAACGCTCTGGTACGCGTGTACCGGGCGGCCGGGAAGCGGGTCGGCGTACTGGCGGTCGACCCGTCCTCGCCGTTCACCGGGGGCGCGATCCTGGGCGACCGGGTACGCATGCAGGACCACGCCACCGACACCGGCGTCTACATCCGTTCCATGTCCTCCCGCGGCCACCTGGGTGGTCTCGCCGCGGCGACCCCGCAGGCGGTACGCGTGCTGGAGGCGGCCGGCTGCGACGTCGTACTGGTGGAGACCGTCGGGGTGGGGCAGGCCGAGGTGGAGGTCGCCTCGCTCGCGGACACCACGCTGGTGCTGCTCGCCCCGGGTATGGGGGACGCGATCCAGGCGGTGAAGGCGGGGATCCTGGAGATCGCCGACATCTTCGTGGTCAACAAGGCCGACCGGGACGGCGCCGACCAGACGCTGCGCGACATCCGCGGCATGATCTCGCTCGGCGAGCGCGGTCCGGGGGAGTGGCGTCCCACCATCGTGAAGACGGTGGCGTCCCGGGAGGAGGGCGTCGAGGACGTACTCGGGGCGATCGCCAAGCACCGGGACTGGCTGGCGAAGCACGGTGAGCTGGACCGCCGACGCAAGGCCCGCGCCGCCGCCGAGATCGAGGCGATCACGCTCGCCGCGGTACGCCAGCGGATCGGCGAACACCACGACGGGGCGCTGCTCGACGCGCTCGCCGCGAAGGTGGTCGGTGGCGCGCTGGACCCGTACACCGCCGCCGACGAGCTGATGCGCGGCCTCGATATCTGACGCTGGGTACCCGTACGGGTATTGCCGGCTTTCCGGTCACCTAATGTTCCCCCGAAGCTTGTAGGCTCCCGATCACCGACGGCCGCACCTTCCTGGGGAGCCACCATGAGCGATTTCGCCCGCCACTTCTCCGTGACCCGCCGCTCCGACCGTCCCTCGCCCCACCCCGACAACGGCGTGGTGACCCCGGAGTCCACTGTGGTCAGTCCCGAGGGCGAGGTGGAGACCGAGGCCGGTGAGTCGGCTGTCGCGGTGGTCGAGCCGGCCGACTCGGACGACGCCGCGGCGGAGACCGTCTCGGCCACCGACGAGGGCGCGGGCGCCGACGCCACGGTGGCTGACGATGCCGCAACCGACGAAGCCGTGACCGACGAGGCCGTAACCGACGAGGCCGTAGCTGACGCGGATGCGCCGACCGACGAGGCCGCGACGGATGAGGCCCCGACTGGCGAGGCTGCGACTGGCGAGGCGGTGACCGACGAGGCCCCGACAGACGGTGCTACGGCCGACGAAGCCGCGGCTGACGAGGCCGCCCCAGCCGATGAGGCCGCAACCGATGAGAGTGCTCCGGCCGACGAGGCCGCGACTGACGAGGCGGTGACCGACCAGGCCGCGCTCGACGAAGCGGTGTCGAGCGTCGAGATCGAGGTGTCGGACACGCCCGCGGAAGAGCCCGCCGCGGCATCCACCGAGCCTGCGGCACCGGTGGTACGCCACGGCGCCACCACGGTCGCCGACGAGGTGATCGAGAAGGTGGCCACCATCGCCGCCCGGAAGGTGACCGGCGTACACGAGCTGGGACGGGAAGCGGGCCGGGTGCTGGGCGTGGCCGACGACAGCGAGGCGGCAGCCGCCAAGGGCATCGCGGTACGGCTCGACGGCGAGACCGCGACGATCGGGGTGACCCTGGTCGTGGCGTACGGCAACCGGGTCTACGACGTGGCCAACCAGGTGCGCGAGGACGTCGCCGACGCCGTCGAGTCGATGCTCGGGGTGGATGTGATCTCGGTCGACATCGTGGTCGAGGACGTACACATCCCGGACGCGTAAAGCGGGTGCGGCGACCGGCACGGGCTACGGTGCCTGTGTGGGCAAGCCGCTGAATCTGCCGTTCGACCCGATCGAGCGGGCCGGCGAGCGCTGGGACCAGGAGTTCGGCCCCAGCGCCGCGATGCAGGTCGCCACCTCGATCATGCGGGTGCACCAGCTGCTGCTCGCCCGGTACGACGCCCTGCTGAAGCCGTACGAGCTGACCTTCGCCCGGTACGAGGCGCTGGTGCTGCTGGCGTTCAGCCGGCGCGGCGAGCTGCCGATGCGGGTGATCGGGGAGCGGTTGATGGTGCACCCGACTAGCGTGACCAACATCGTGGAGCGGCTCACCCGGCAGGGCTACGTCCGGCGCAAGCCCAATCCGGCGGACGGCCGCGGCGTACTGGCGGCGATCACCGGCGAGGGCCGTACGGTGGTGGACCGCGCGACCAAGGATTTGATGGCGGCCGGGTTCGGGCTCGACGGGCTGGACGCCGCCGAGTGCGGGCAGGTCTTCACGGCGCTGCGCAAGCTCCGCCTGGCCGCCGGCGACTTCACCGCACCGGACCAGCCACCGGGCTGACCTTCTCAGCTCCGGGCTCTTCCCAGCCCGGCGCGCCGCCCCCGGCCGGCCCGGTTTCCAAGATCGGGTGGAGGGGGCGTCGTCACCGTGGTGATCAGGCGGTGGCTGGCTCGGGCTCCCGATCCGGGACGGGCAGCTCGGGGGCGGCCGGCCTGGTGACGGCGGCGGTCTGCGCGATGAAGGCGCCGGCGAGCACCACCACGCCGCCGATCATCTGCGGTACGGACAGCGACTCGCCGAGCGCCAGCCACGCCACACCCGCGGCCACCACGACCTCCAGGCACGCCACCGCGGCGGCGACCGGGGCGGAGAGCCGGCGTACGGCGGAGATCCCGGTCAGGTACGCCAGCACCGTCGCGATCAGTACGATCCACGCCACCAGGAACCAGGCCGGCGCGGTGCCGGAGGCGAGCGGCAGCGCCGCGCCGAGCACCGCCCAGTCGATCCGCCACGGCTGGCTGATCACGGTCAGCCCCAGCGCGCCGAACAACAGCCCGTACGCGATCACGGCCCGGGGATCCACCGGGTTCTCCTCGCCCCGGTCGGCGAGCACGAAGTAGAACGCCTGGCAGCAGGCGGCGCCGAAGCCGAGCAGCAGCCCGATCGGGTCGAACCGCATCCCGGACCACACCTCGACCACCAGCGCGAGCCCGGTGACCGCGAGCACCACCCCGACGGCGGCGCGCGGCGAGACGTGGCGGCGGGCGCCGTACTTCAGCCACAGCAGCACCAGCACCGGCCCGAGGAACTCCACCAGGATCGCCACCCCGACCGGGATCCGGGACAGCGCGGCGAAGTAGAACGCCTGGCAGCCGGCGATCGCGAGCAACCCGTACGTCACCAGCAGGCGCAGGTTGGGGCGCACCACGGCGCGGTGCTGGACCAGCAGCGGGAGCAGCACCAACGCGGCGCCGGCGACCCGCAGCCAGGTGACCTGCAGCGGGCTGACGCCGGCCTCGATCAGCGGCTTGGCGAACGCTCCCGAGCCGCCGAACGCGATCGAGGAGATCAGTGCCAGGGTCAGCCCGAAGCCACGGTGCCGGTAAGGAGTGCTCACGCTGTCACATGTTACGGGGAGGTATCGACAGAACCCATCGGTTATGTGGCGCACGACACCAGAGGCGCGGGATTTACTTGGACGTCCTACTATTTGTGCGAGGAGCGCGCCGCATCCGGCGGAAGGGGCGCGCGGCACCGGAGGGAGCCTGATGGACGCCGAGCAGATCGCCGACGGCCGGGAACGCTGGCAGCGGCGGTACGACGCCGCCGGCAAGCGCGATGCCGACTTCACGACGCTGTCCGGCGTCGAGCTCGACCCGGTGTACGGCCCGGAGCCCGGCCGCGAGCCGCCCGGTTTCGAGCGGATCGGGTGGCCCGGCGAATTCCCGTACACCCGCGGGCTCTATCCCACCGGCTACCGGGGACGGACCTGGACCATCCGGCAGTTCGCCGGCTTCGGCAACGCGCAGCAGACCAACGAGCGCTACAAGCTGATCCTGGGCGCCGGTGGCGGCGGGCTGTCGGTGGCCTTCGACATGCCGACCCTGATGGGGCGCGACTCCGACGACCCGAAGAGCCTCGGCGAGGTCGGGCACTGCGGCGTGGCGATCGACTCCGCCGCCGACATGGACGTGCTGTTCAAAGACATCCCGCTGGGTGAAGTCACCACCTCGATGACGATCTCCGGTCCGGCGGTGCCGATCTTCGTGATGTACCTGGTCGCCGCCGAGCGGCAGGGCGCCGACCTGAGCAAGCTGGACGGCACGCTGCAGACCGACATCTTCAAGGAGTACATCGCGCAGAAGGAGTGGCTGTTCGCGCCCGAGCCGCACCTGCGGCTGATCGGTGACCTGATCGAGCACTGCGCCCACGAGATCCCGCGCTACAAGCCGCTGTCGGTCTCCGGCTATCACATCCGGGAGGCGGGCTCGACCGCCGCGCAGGAGCTGGCGTACACCCTGGCCGATGGTTTCGGGTACGTGGAGCTGGGGCTCTCCCGTGGCCTGGACGTCAACCACTTCGCGCCGGGCCTGAGCTTCTTCTTCGACTCGCACGTGGACTTCTTCGAGGAGATCGCAAAGTTCCGCGCCGCCCGCCGGATCTGGGCCCGCTGGCTGCGCGACGTGTACGGCGCCACCGACGAACGCGCCCAGTGGCTGCGGTTCCACACCCAGACCGCCGGCGTGTCGCTGACCGCGCAGCAGCCGTACAACAACGTGGTCCGTACGGCGGTCGAGGCGCTCGCGGCGGTGCTGGGCGGGACCAACTCGCTGCACACCAACGCCCTCGACGAGACGCTCGCGCTGCCCACCGACGAGTCGGCGGAGATCGCGCTGCGTACCCAGCAGGTGCTGATGGAGGAGACCGGCGTGGTCAACGTCGCCGACCCGCTCGGCGGCTCCTGGTACGTCGAGGCGCTCACCGACAAGATCGAGGCCGAGGCGGAGGCGATCTTCGCCCGGATCAAGGAGATGGGCGGTGGCGACAACGCCAAGCACACCATCGGGCCGATGACCTCCGGGATTCTGCGCGGCATCGAGGACGGCTGGTTCATGGCGGAGATCGCCGAGGCCGCTTTCGTCTACCAGCAGGCGCTCGAGAAGGGTGACAAGAAGATCGTCGGGGTCAACGTACACACCAAGACCGTGGAGAAGCCGCTGGAGATCCTGCGGGTCTCGCACGAGGTGGAGCTGGAGCAGAAGCGGATCCTGACAGCACGCCGGCACGCCCGCGACGACGCGGCGGTACGGGCCGCGCTGGCCCGGCTGGTCGAGGTAGCGCGTACCGACGAGAACATGATCCCGGCGATGCTGGACGCCGCCCGGGTGGAGGCGACGCTCGGCGAAATCTGCGACGCACTGCGCGCCGAGTGGGGCGAGTACCGCGAGCCCGCGCGCTTCTAGGGCCTGTCCTGTGGATCTTCAGTCGGCTGCGACGGGCACCAGACGACGACCGGCGGCCTTGGAGATTCGCCCGAATACAACACCGGTATTCGGACAAATCTCCGCCTTGCCGGATCGCCGCCTGGCACCCGTCTCGCTCGACCAAGATCCACAGGACAGGCCCTAGTCGCGGGAGGGTCTTGACAGGGGTACGGAAAACCTGACAAACCTATCCGGCGGGGATCCCCCCAACCCCATCTCCACGGAAGGTGAGTAGAGACTCATGAACTTCCTGTACGCCGTCGTCATCGGCGCCATCATCGGTGGCGCCGGCGGATACATCCTGCGCGGCAAACTCGCCAACGCGATCTGGCTTGCCCCGGTGCTGGCCATCGTCGGTGCCCTGATCGCCTCGGTGCTGGCAGTGCTGTTCGGTGAGGACCCCGGGTACGGCTGGAAGGAGCCGATCGTGCAGATCGTGCTCGCGCTGGCCGGTGTCGGAGTGGTGGCGTTCCTGGCCACCCGCGGCGGCGGAGCGTCGGACGACACGGCGGGCACCACCACGTAGCGGTACCGCTGATCTCGGCCGCCCCGGCCTCACCGGGGCGGCCGTTTCGTGTCACGGCGCCCTATTTACTTTCCAGTAACATAGCCGCATTATTAGAGCCTTCATGCAATGTGGGCCGGCTCACACCGGGCCGGCACGGGGCCTGGGGAGGCTCAGATGGCGGTACGCGCGCGCAAGCTGTTCGCCGTGGCGGTCACGTCGGTGGTGGTCGCCGCCGGGTTGCTGTTGAGCGGTGGGGTCGCGTACGCGGCCGACCCGATCGGAGACGCCAAGGCGCTGCAGGCCTGGATCCCGGACGGCAACGACTGGAGCTGTAGGCCGAGCGCGGCGCACCCTTACCCGGTGGTGCTGGTGCACGGCACCTCGGCGACCGGCAGCGAAAACTGGTTCTACTTCGCGCCGAAGATCGCGGCGCAGGGCTACTGCGTCTACGCGCTCAACTACGGCAACCGCGGGCTGCGGCGGATGGAGGAGTCCGCGCCGCAGCTCGCCACCTTCGTACGCGGGGTGCTGGCCGCCACCGGTGCGCGGAAGGTGGACCTGGTCGGGCACAGCCAGGGCGGGCTGATGCCGCGCTACTACCTGAAGAATCTGGACGGCGCGCGGTACGTCGACGAGCTGATCTCGATGGGCGCCCCGAACCACGGCACCAGCAACCCGTTCACGGTGCCGATCGGCGTGATCTGCCACTCGTGCCCGCAGTTCGCGATCGGCTCCGACTTCCTGACCAGCCTGAACGCCGGCGGCGACACCGTGCCGGGGGTGCACTACACCAGCATCACCACCCGGTACGACGAGCTGGTCACCCCGCACACCAGCGCCTTCCTCTCCGGCGCCGAGGGCCAGGTCACCAACGTACGGCTCCAGGACACCTGCCCGTACAACCTGGCCGAGCACATCGCACTGGCCTTCGACAAGCCCACCCTGCGCTGGATCCTGAACGCGCTGGCCAGCCCCGGCCCCGCCGATCCCGACTTCCGCCCCCGCTGCTGGTAGCCCGCGCCGCTGGTGGGCCGCGCCTGGTCGTCGATGCGGCGGCCGGGGGTGCAAGACTGGTCGGATGCACATGCGGATCCATGACAGCGAGGCGGGGGCATGAACGAGCGCCAGCGAGTGAATCATCGAGTGCAGCCACTTTGTGCCTCATGGCCGCCCGCAGCGAAGCGAGGACGGCTATGAGCGTGCCTGACCCACGGATGGCCGCCGCGGCGTTCACCCGCGGTGCGGTGGACCTCTCGGCGTTGAAGGCGCAAGAGCCGGCGGCCGCTCCGCCGCCGCGTACTGACGATCCGGACGGCGACGCCCCGGAGGGCGGGCCGAACGGCTCCGGCGGCGTCACGGTGATCGACGTCAGCGAGGCGACCTTCCAGAGCGAGGTGCTGGAGCGCTCGCTGCACACCCCGGTCGTGATCGACTTCTGGGCCGAGTGGTGTGAGCCGTGCAAGCAGCTCTCCCCGGTGCTGGAGAAGCTCGCGGTGGAGGGCAACGGCAGCTGGGTGCTGGCGAAGATCGACGTCGACGCCAACCAGCGGATCGCGGCGGCGTTCCGGGTGCAGGGCATCCCGATGGTGTACGCGGTCATCGGTGGCCAGCCCGTCGACGCCTTCAGCGGCGTACTGCCGGAGAGCCAGCTGCGGCAGTGGCTGGACGCGCTGATGCAGGCGACGCAGCAGGCCGGGCTCTCGGGCACCCCCGAGGAAGGCGCCGCCCCGGCCGCGGCACTTGCCGACGAGAAGGTCGACGCCGCCGAGGACGCGGTCGCCACCGGCGACTACGCCGGCGCCGAGGAGCTGTACACGAAGCTGCTAACCGAGCGTCCCGGCGACGCCGCGGCGGAGGCCGGGCTGGCGCAGGTACGGCTGCTGCGGCGTACCGAGGGGCTCGACCCGGACCAGGTGATCGGCGAGGGGGCGGCCGCCCCCGACGATGTCGAGGCGCAGTCGCGGGCCGCCGACGTGGAGGTGCTCTCCGGGCTCGCGGAGCAGGCGTACGCCCGGCTGATAGAGGTGGTACGCCGCACCAGCGGTGCCGAGCGGGAGACTGCCCGTACCCACCTGGTCTCGCTGTTCGCGATCGCCGCGCCGGACGATCCTGCCGTGGTGCGGGCCCGCCGTAACCTCGCCAACGCGTTGTTCTGAGCCGATGCGCCGGATCGCCGTCCTGGACGCCCCCTCCAATCTGGGGTTGCGGCCGCCCAGCCCCGGTACGGTGCCCGGCTGCGCCAAGGCGCCCGGCGCGCTGCGCGACCACGGCCTGCTGGCGCGGCTGCACGGGGTGGAGGCCGGCTGCGTGGTGGCGCCCCGGTACGACCCGGAGGGCTGGCGTCCCGGCGACGGGGTGTGCCAGGCGGAGCAGATCGCCGACTACACCGAGCGGCTCGCCGAGCGGATCGGCGGGCTGGTGGAGCGCGGCGACTTCCCGCTGGTGCTCGGCGGTGACTGTTCGATCGTGCTCGGCGCCGGGTTGGCGATGCGCCGCCGGCGAGCCGAGCAGGGCGGCCGGTACGGGCTGGTCTTCATCGACGGGCACTCCGACTTCCGGCACGCCGGCAACGCCGAGTACATCGGCGCCGCCGCCGGGGAGGATCTGGCGCTGGTCACCGGCCGGGGCCAGGGCGAGCTGACCAACATCGACGACCTGCGCCCGTACCTGCGGGAAGAGGACGTGGTGGTGCTCGGCATCCGCGACTCCGACGAGTACCGGATGGATCTCAAGGCGGCCGGCATCGTGCTCCGTACCGTCCCCGAGATCCGCGTCGAGGGGCCGGGCCGCAGCGCCGCCTGGGCGATCGAGGAGCTGGGCCGGGTCGACGGCTTCTGGGTGCACGTCGACGTGGACGTGCTCGACCCGGCGGCGATGCCCGCCGTGGACGCGCCCGACCCGGGCGGGATCGCGTTCGTGGAGCTGGAGCAGATGATCGCCGACCTGGTCACCCGGCCCGCCTGCCTCGGCATGGAGGTCACCGTCTTCGACCCCGACTACGACCCCGACGGCCGGTACGCCAGCGAAATCGTCGACACCCTGGTGGGCGGGCTGCGACCCGTCTGGCAGCTCAGCCAGCACGAGCTGGGCGGGCAGGCCGAATCCTGATCGCGGCGTCACGGTCCGTACCGGTGGATTGCGGCGAGGTCACGTGCGGGTATGGCATACCGGCCACACCAGCGCGTCCCTAGCCAGGAGCTCTAGGCTGAGGGATAGACACCCACGACGGCGATCCTCCGCAAGACCACGCGTCAGAAGGCGGTCAACGCTGGGTGGTGGCGGAGGTTCGGCATGGCGAGGGGGAGTGACACGCAATGACGCGGCGTCAAGCGGCGAAGAGGGCGGGCGGCACAGCCACCAGCGCGGGCGGCTCAGCCACCGGCGCGGGCGGCACATCTACCAAGGCACCCGGTGGTGGGGGTGCGGGTCCGGACGGCACGGTGGAGCGGCCCGTCGCCGCTGACCTGGCGACCGCGGCGGACCTGGACGCCGCCACCGACGAGGCGCTGTTGGAGGAGGTGCCGAGCCGGGAAGGGCTGGTCAACGAGGCGAAACAGCTCGCCGCCGGTACGCCGGGGCTGCCCGAGCTGCTCGACCGGTACTGGCGGCTGGTGCCCGACGAGGAGCTGTTCGGGCGTACCGGCGAAGATCTTTATCAGGCCACGGTGGCACACCGCGCACTGGCCGAACAGCGGTTGCCGGGGGAGGCCAAGATCGCCATCACCACCTCCGAAGAGCGAACCGGGCTGGCGCCGCACACGGTGGTACAGGTGGTCACCGACGACATGCCGTTCCTGGTCGACTCGGTCACCGCCGCGCTCACCGCCCGCGGCTTGGAGGTGCACCTGCTCGTGCACCCCCAGCTGGTGGTACGCCGTGAGTTCCTCGGCAAGCTCGCCAAGGTCTGCCCCGAGGTGGAGCTCGACGACGCCGGCCCCGACGAGCTGGTCGAGAGCTGGATCCAGCTCGAGGTCGACCGGCAGCGCGACTCCGAGCGGCTCGAAGAGCTGCGCCGCGACATCACCAGCGTGCTCACCGACGTACGCGAGGTGGTCGAGGACTGGCAGAAGATGCGGCACCGGGCGTTGGAGATCGCCGACGAGCTGGCCACCCCGGAGGCGGCGGCGCTGCCGGTGCCGGCGAAGGACATCACCGACACCGTCGACCTGCTGCGCTGGCTCACCGACGACAACTTCACCTTCCTCGGCTACCGGGAGTACAAGCTGGTCGACGGCGAGGTGCTGCAGGCGGTGCTGGGCACCGGGCTCGGCGTACTGCGCACCGACCAGCAGACCCCGCGGGTGCTGTCGTCGATCTCCCCGGAGGCGTACGCCAAGGCGCTCGAGAAGCGGCTGCTGATCATCACCAAGGCGAACGCGCGCGCCACCGTGTACCGGCCGGCGTACCTGGACTACGTGGGTGTGAAGACCTTCGACGAAGAAGGCAACGTGGCCGGCGAGCGGCGGTTCCTGGGGCTGCTGGCGTCCGCGGCGTACCTGCACTCGGTACGGGAACTCCCGGTGGTAAAGCGCAAGGTCGCCGAAGTGATCGAACGCTCCGGGCTGCCCCCGCGCAGCCACTCCGGCCGGGACCTGGTCGAGATCCTGGAGACCTACCCCCGCGACGAGCTGTTCCAGACCACCACCAACGAGCTGTTCGCCAACGTGTTGGGGGTGCTGCGGCTCGCCGGCCGGCGGCAGCTGCGGCTTTTCCTGCGTAAGGACGCGTACGGGCGGTTCATGTCGTGCCTGGTCTACCTGCCGCGGGACCGGTTCACCACCGCCAACCGGCTCAAGATCCAGGACATCCTGCTACGTGAGCTGAACGGCATCGGGGTCGACTACACCACCCGGGTCAGCGAGAGCACTCTCGCCCGGATCCACTTCATCGTGCGCACCGACCCGGCCCACCCGCCGCGCGACTACGACGTCGACGCGATCCAGCAGCAGCTGATCGCGGCCACCCGGCACTGGGACGACGACTTCAACCTGGCGCTGGAGCGCAAACTCGGCGAGGAGCAGTCCAAACAGCTCTACCACCGGTACGTCAACGCGTTCCCGCAGACGTACAAGGACGAGGTGACGCCGGGCGCGGCGGTCAAGGATCTGGCGAAGCTGGAGCTGCTCGATGAGCCGGGCCAGCTCGCGATGCACCTGTACCGCAAGCGGAACGCGCCCGAGCAGGTGCGGTTCAAGGTCTTCCGGTACGGCGAGCCGATGATGCTCTCCGCGGTGCTCCCGGTGCTGCATTCGCTGGGGGTGAAGGTCGCCGACGAGCGCCCGTACGAGATCCAGCGCGACGACGGCGTGATCTACCTGTACGACTTCGGGCTGCAGCCGCCGGAGAACTGCCTGGACATGGCGGAGATCCAGGCCAAGGTGGAGAACGCGTTCGCGTCGGCGTGGCGCGGCGAGTCCGAAGTGGACCGGTTCAACGAGCTGGTGCTGCGCGCCGGATTGACCTGGCGGCAGGTGGTGGTCCTGCGCTCGTACGCGAAGTACCTGCGGCAGGCGGGGACCCCGTACAGCCAGGACTACATGCAGTCCACCTTCACCGAGTACCCGGGGGTGGCGGCGCTGCTGGTGGCGCTGTTCGAGACCCGGTTCAGCCCCGCGCTGGCCGTCGACAGCGAGCAGCGGGCGCAGTTCACCGACGAGCTGGTGGACGCGATCAACGCCGAGCTGGACCGGGTGAGCAGCCTGGACCAGGACCGGATCCTGCGCAGCTTCCTCAACCTGGTGCTGGCCACTCTGCGTACCAACTTCTTCCAGCGCGGCGAGGGTGACGGGGGGCGGCCGAAGTCGTACATCTCGTTCAAGCTGGAGCCCCAGAAGATCCCCGAGCTGCCGCTGCCCCGCCCCCGGTACGAGATCTTCGTGTACTCGCCCCGGCTCGAAGGGGTGCACCTGCGGTTCGGTGCGGTGGCGCGTGGCGGGCTGCGCTGGTCGGACCGCCGGGAGGACTTCCGTACCGAGATCCTGGGGCTGGTCAAGGCGCAGAGCGTGAAGAACGCGGTGATCGTACCGGTGGGGGCGAAGGGCGGCTTCGTGCTGAAGCAGGCGCCGCCGGCCTCCGACCGTGACGCGTTCTTCGCCGAGGGTCAGACCTGCTACAAGATGTTCATCTCGGCGCTGCTGGACATCACAGACAACCTGGATTCGGCCTCCGGCAAGGTGCTGCCGCCGCCCCAGGTGGTACGCCACGACGGCGACGACACGTACCTGGTGGTCGCCGCAGACAAGGGCACCGCTACGTTCAGCGACACCGCCAATGCGATCGCTCTCGAGTACGGCTTCTGGCTGGGCGACGCGTTCGCCTCCGGCGGCTCGGTGGGGTACGACCACAAGAAGATGGGCATCACCGCCCGGGGCGCCTGGGAGTCGGTGAAACATAACTTCCGAGAGCTTGCTCGAGGAAGCGATGAGCACGGCCGAGAGATTGGGGTCGACACCCAGACGGAGGACTTCACCGCCGCCGGGATCGGCGACATGTCGGGCGACGTGTTCGGCAACGGCATGCTCTGCTCGGAGCACATCCGGCTGGTCGCCGCGTTCGACCACCGGCACGTGTTCGTGGATCCGTCCCCCGACGCGGCGGTCGGCTACCGGGAGCGCAAGCGGCTCTTCGGGCTGCCGCGCTCCAGCTGGGAGGACTACGACAGGTCGCTGATCAGCGAGGGCGGCGGGGTGTGGCCGCGTACCGCCAAGTCGATCCCGGTCTCGCCGAGGATGCGCGAGGCGCTCGGCATCACCGACAGCTCGATCACCGAGCTGCCACCGCCGGAGCTGATCAAGGCGGTGCTGCGGGCGCCGGTGGACCTGCTCTGGAACGGCGGCATCGGCACGTACGTGAAGGCCGCCGCCGAGAGCCACGCCGACGTCGGCGACAAGGCCAACGACCCGGTACGCGTCGACGGCCGCGAGCTGCGCTGCGAGGTGGTCGGTGAGGGTGGCAACCTGGGGCTGACCCAGCGCGGCCGGATCGAGTACGCGCTCTCCGGCGCCGGCGGCGAGGGTGGCCGGATCAACACCGACTTCATCGACAACTCCGGGGGCGTCGACTGCTCCGACCACGAGGTCAACATCAAGATCCTGCTGAACCGGGCGATCGCGGAGTCGAAGCTGCCGGCCGAGGATCGGGTGGAGCTGCTCGCCTCGATGACCGACGAGGTCGCCGCGCTGGTCCTCACGCACAACTACGACCAGGCCACCGCGCTCGGCAACGCCCGGCGGCAGGCCGCGCCGCTGCTGTCCGTACATCGGCGGCTGATCAAGGACCTGGAACGCAGCGGGCGGCTGGATCGCGAGCTGGAGGCGCTGCCGACCGAGAAGGAGCTGCAGGCGCGGGCGCAGAACGGGACCGGGCTCACCTCACCGGAGTTCGCGGTGCTGCTCTCGTACGCGAAGCTGAAGCTGGAGGACGAGATCCTCGACTCCGAGCTGCCCGACGAGGAGTGGACCCGCGAGCTGCTGGTCGACTACTTCCCGACCCCGCTCCGGGAGCGCTTCTCCGAGCTCACCACTGAGCACCCGCTGCGCCGCGAGATCGTCACCACGCTGCTGGTCAACGAGGCGGTGAACCGGGGCGGCACCACGTTCTTCTTCCGGGCGGTGGAGGAGACCGGCGCGTCGGTCGCCGACCTTCTCCGGGCGTACGTGGTGGTACGCGACGTGTTCGGGCTACGCGAGCTGTGGCGGGCGGCCGAGGCGCTGGACAACAAGGTGCCGTCCGAGGCGCAGGTGGCGGTGTTCCTGGAGAGCCGGCGGCTGCTCGACCGGGCCGTACGGTGGCTGGTGCAGACCCGTACCCCGGTCGACGTACCGGCGGAGATCGCGCGGCTGCGGCCCGGGGTCAGTGAGCTGCTGCCGCGGGTCGGGACGCTGTTCTGCGGCACCGAGGCCGAGGCGCTGCGGGAGTGGGCGGCGAAGCTGGCCAAGCTCGGCGTACCGGAGGAGCTGGCCGACTGGTCCACCCGGCTGATGTACGGCTTCGGGCTGCTCGACGTGGTCGAGGTGGGCCATGCGCTCGGCACCGATGTCGACCAGGTGGCTGGGGTCTACTACGCGCTCTCGGAGCGGTTCAAGATCGACGCCCTGCTGGACCGGGTCTCGGCGCTCTCCCGCGAGGACCGGTGGCAGACCCTGGCCCGGATGGCGCTGCGGTACGACCTGTACGCCGCTCTCGCCGCTCTCACCGCCGAGGTGCTCGCCGCCACGCCCGGCGGGCTGGACGCCGCCGCCCGGATCGAGACCTGGGAGCAGGCCAACGCCTCGAACATCGCCCGCGCCCGCAACGCGATCGGGGAGTTCGGCGAGTCCCAGGCAGACCTGGCGGCGCTGTCGGTGGTGCTGCGCCAGATCCGTACCCTGGTCCGCTCCACCGCCCTCGCCTCCTCACCGGGCAGCTGACCGGCGGGACCGCTACACCGGGCGGCGGCTCAGACCGGTGCCGGCCGGGTGACGGCGGGCGCGTGCCGCCGCGCCGCGGCGTCCAGCGCCTCCCGGGTGGCGGTGTACAGCTCCGCGGCCTGCTGCGGGGTGTGGCCGATCGCGGTCAGGCCGCAGCGGCCGTCGACCGCCAGGCACGACAGCATGTGCAGCACCACGCCGGCGCCGGTACGCGGATCGAACCGCAGCCCGGCGTCGTCGACCGCACCGATCGCCGCCGCCGGCGCAAGCCCCAGCCAGGCACCGTCGACCAGGTTGTCGGTGGAGTAGTACGCACGGCTGCTCCCGTCGGCGGCGCACCACTGTCCGGAGCCGGCGTCGTACCGGCCGGGGACGAGGTTGCGGAGCACGGCGTACGGGTGGGTCGTGCCGCCCTTGCGCAGGTTGATCTCCAACGCATGCACCCGCCACCAGCCGTCGGGAT
>JBOGDG010000007.1:0-19500 GCA_050701655.1 Micromonosporaceae bacterium | reverse complement strand
CGATCAGGTGACCCGCGACCGACTTGCCGAGATCGCGGCGAATACCGCCTGGGCTACTTAACGGTCACATCTCGATCTGCTCACAAATCCCGGTACTGGGGCTGCGGCGGAACGGCGGCACCGTCAGAGTGTCGCTCCGGGACACGAGGAGTCCGAGGCTCGGCACATGTACGCCGGCCACCCGGGTCCCGCACAGGAGGCACACCGTGCAGAACGAGACACCATCTGGAGCCGGCGGCGTAGGGGCCGTTGGCACAATTATCTACCTCGCGCTGATCGTGCTGACGATCGCGGGAATGTGGAAGACCTTCAGCAAGGCCGGCCAGCCGGGTTGGGCCGCGATCATTCCGATCTACAACCTGGTGGTCCTGCTCAAGGTTGTCGGGCGGCCGCTGTGGTGGATCGTCCTCTACATCATCCCGATCGTCAGCTTCATCGTGTGGATCATCAACGCGATCGACCTGGCGAAGTCTTACGGCAAGGGCGCCGGCCTCGGCATCCTGGTCGCGCTGTTCCCGTTCATCGGCTTCCCGGTGCTCGGGTTCGGCGGTGCCGCGTACGCCGGCCCGTCGGCCGAGGCCGCGGTGGCGGCTGCCTGAGTCAGCTGAATACGAGGGCCCGGAGCCGTACGGCTCCGGGCCCTCGGCTGATTCTGGTGCCGGCTTATCGGGTCTCCTGCCTGCCACACCGGTCTCGTGCCGGCTACCGGGCTTCAGTCTCCGGCTTCGGCGGCGATGCCGACCTGGTCCAGCAGCGTGATCCGGCCCCGGCCGAGGCGGATCAGGCCGCGTTCGGAGAGGTCGTTGAGCACCTTGGTGGCGGTCTCCCGCGAGGTGCCGACCAGCGCGGCGAGCTGTTCGTGGGTGAGCCGGACCGTGGCGGCCTTCGGCCCGACGCCGAGCCGCCGTTGGTCACCGGCGAGTGTCACCAGAGTCGCGGCCAGCCGCTGCGGCACGCTCTTGAACACGGTGTCGGCCAGCCGGCGCTCCATCTCGGCGAGCCGGCGCCCCAGGATCTCGGTGATCCGGGCCGCGATCCGCTGGTCGGACAGCAGGAACCGGTGCACGTCCTCGCGGCTCATCACGCAGACCACCGACGCGTCCAGCGCCTCGGCGAAGTTGTCGTACATGTGCTGGCCGAGCAGCACCATGTCTCCGAAGACGGTGCCGGGGGCGATGATCGCGGTGGTCAACGCCCGCCCCTCGGCGGAGACCCGGAACACGCGTACCCGGCCCTGCTTGAGGATGAACAGCGTCTCCACCGGCGCGTGCGGCGAGTAGATCAGCTCCCCGGCGGCGTACGTCTTCATCGGCGCCGCGGCGGCGATCGCGTCCATCTCCTCGGGCGAGAGATCGGCGAAGATGTCCACCTCGGACATGCACCAGGTCTTGTCGAAGCGGTCCGCGAGCTGCTCCACCTGTGCCGCCTCCTCCCGCCGTCCGGGCGCCCAGGGCGGTGGCGCGTCACCCCAGATCGGCTGTTCCAGGCCGTCCAGCCCTTCTACCAGACAATACGGCGGTACGGATTGCCCCGGCTGTTCACGGTCGGTGCAGTCGGGGACGTACCAGGGCGTAGGTGACGCCGAGGATCAGCCCGTACAGCAGGTGACCCATCAGCGACTGCCACGCCATGGTGTTGAGCATGAACACGGGCATCCCCAGCCATGCCGGCATGATCAGGAGTGCGCCGAGCACCCACCAGATCACGCCGTACACCAGGCCCAGCCCCGCGCCGGGCGCGAGCCGGTCCGCCCACGCCGCGAACAGCAGCGCGTAGATCGCGCCGAACAGCGCGGAGTTGAACAGGTGCACCAGCCAGCCGACGGCGACCGACTCGCTGCCGATCAGCATCGCGACCATCGGGATCATGCCCATCATCTGCATCAGTACGCCGAACACAATGCCACCGGCCACACCTCCGACGATGCCGGCGATCAGCCGTACGGGAAGCGCGGCGATGGCGGGGTGAGCGCTTGCGGTAGTCATCTCGGGTACGCCCTTTCATCGCGGTGAGCAACTCAAGTCCGAGCTTGGACGGGTGATCCGCCGAGTTCGGTGATCGCGCACACACTTCGGGCAGCCGGCTCCCGGCGTCGGGCGGCTCCCGGGTCGGGCGGCTCCCCCGCGCGAGGGAGCCCGACCACCTCCGGGCGGGAGGCGAGGGGGCCGCCGCGACGGCAGTCTCGAGAACATGACGACATTGACCGAGGTACGGCCATCCGGCGCCCGGCTCCACACCGTCCGCCGGGTGGTGGGCTACGCGGCGATCGTGGGGACGCTGCCGTACCTGACCCTGAAGACCTGTTGGCTGCTCGGGATCGACGTCGGGGTCACCGATCCGGCGTTCATGCACGACTCCGGCATCTTCTGGCTGAACCTGTTCACCGCCGGCATGGACGTGTACGCCGTCGCGCTGGCGCTGGTGTTCGCGCATGCCCTGCGGGCGCCGGCACCGCTGGTGCTGTTCCCGATCTGGGTCGGCACCGGGTTCCTGGCGCCGATCGCGGTCGGCGCCCCGGTGATCGCGGTGATCTCGGCGTACGCCCCGCCCGCGCCGGCCAGCTCCGGCGCCGAGCTGCCGCTCGCACCATGGGTGCAGCCGCTGGTGTACGGCGGGTTCGCCTGGCAGGGCGTCTTCCTACTCACCGGCTTCCTGCTGTACGCCCTCCACCGCTGGCCTACCATCTTCCGCGCTCGGCTCCGCGCCGGTGACGCCGTTGGGGCTGGCGTGGTAGACGCCCGTGGGGCTGGCGGGGTGGGGTGGACGCTTGCGGGGTACGCGGGCGTGGCATTCGCCGCCGCCACCGCCGCGGTCCACCTCGGGTACGCCATCGGCCTCGACCTGTGGTTCACGGCGGCCGAGCGGGCCAGCCGTACCGCGGTGACCTCCGGGGTGGAGTCGATCCGTGGTCTGGCCGCGCTGGCGGGTGCGGCCGGGGTTCTGATGTTGCTGCGTGACGTACCGGCGGGTTCGCGGTCGTGGGGGCCCGTGGTGCTCGGCTGGACGGGGTCGGGCTCGATGTTCTCCTGGGGTTTCTGGTCGCTGCTGAACGTCACCGCCGCCACGGTGCTGGTGCGGGACGGCGTACGCCCGATCGAGCTTGCGGCGGTGCTGGCCCAGTTCCTCGGCGGCGTCCTGCTCGGCGCGACGGTGCTCCGCCACTGCGCCCACCTCGCCACCACCCCCCGCACCCCCAACACCGCCCCGTAGCTCCCCCGCCCGCCGCACGGCTTCGAGATCCGCGGCGTTGGGGCGCTGAGGCCCCCGATTTGAGTGGAACTGGTGTGCCGCAGCGCCCGATGTCCCGGATCACTGCGGCCCTCGTCGGAGCAGGGCACGGCAGCGCAGTATCCGGGCGATGCGGCACCCGGGGGGCTACTCGGTGCGGGTTGGGAGGACCAGGAGGAGGCTGGCGGCCAGGACTACCAGGCCGAGCAGTGCGGGCAGGCCGAGCCGCTCGTCGAGCAGGGTGAACCCGAGCACGGCGGCGACGGCCGGTTCGGCCAGTGTGAGCGTGGTGGCGACCGCCACCGGCGTGGTACGCAGGCCACGCCCGTACCACAGGTAGCCGAGGGTCGTGGTGATCACGCCGAGGTACGCCGCGACCGCGACTCCCCGCGGGCTGGCCAGCCACGCCGGTCCGGACCACAGCAGCACCGGCAGCAACAGGATCCCGGCCCCGGCGAACAGCCCGGCGACCACGGCCCGGTCGTCCTCGCCGCGCCCGATCAGGGTGCCGGCGATGGTGGCGTACGACGCGTAGCCGAAGCCCGAGATGAGCGCCAGCAGTACGCCGACCGGCTCGACCCCGGACTGTTGGCCACCGCCGACCAGGGCGGCGCACCCCAGCACAGCGCCGCCGGTCGACACCAGCCAGCGCCGACCCGGACGGGCCGCCCCGAGCAGTACGGCGAGCAGGCCGGCGAACATCGGGCCGCTGCCGATCGTGACGATGGTGCCGGTGGCGACCCCGGTACGGCTCACCGCCTCGAAGTACGCGGTCTGGTAGCCGGCGACGCAGACCGCGCCCAGCCCGAGTAGTCCCCAGACCCGCGGGCCACCGCGGAACAGTCGCCGCAGCCCGTCGCCGTACCCGGCGACCGCGAGCAGCAGCAGCCCGCCGATCACGATCCGGGCGGCGCCGACGGAGACCGGCCCGGCCGCCGCCGGGGCGTACGTCATGACGGTGCCGGTGGTGCCCCACAGTGCGGCGGCGAGCAGCACCGAACCGGCGCCGCCGACGCGTACGGGTGATTCCAGAGTGGATGAAGACATGAAGCAGCGCTCCTGAACTCGATACGGGAATCGGATCGAATCCGGGGCGCGCGACGCTGGTCAGACGCCGGAGAGGGCCGCCCCGGTCAGGAGGCGGGTGGCGGCGAGACCGCGTGCCGGTACGTCATGCGGACACGCTACCGACCCGTACCATCACCTCGTCGAGCGGTTTGCGGGTGATGTCAGGCACAGTGGCGCCCTCGGCCGGGTAGCCGACCGGGATCACCACGTACGGGCGTTCCGCGGGTGGCCGTCCCAGGATCTCGTTGAGGAACCGCATCGGGCTCGGGGTGTGGGTCAGGGTCGCCAGCCCCGCCTGGTGCAGCGCCGCCAACAGGAACCCGACCGCGATCCCGACCGACTCCTTCACGTAGTACGGCTTCGGCGTGTGCGGCCCCTTGTGCACCTCGAACACCACGATCAACACCGGCGCGACCTGCAGAAACGGCTTATGCTCGTCGGTCCCGAGCGGCGCCAGCGCATCAAGCCACTCCTCCGGCGCCCGCCGCCGATAGAAGTCGCGCTCCTCTTCCTCAGCACCTTCCCGGATCCGCCGCTTAGCCTCCGGATCAGTCACCACCACAAACCGCCAAGGCTGCAAATTGGCCCCACTAGGCGCCGACCCCGCCACCTCAACCGCCGCCCGCACAATCTCGATCGACACCGCCCGATCCGAAAACTCCCGAACCGACCGCCGCCTAACCAGCCAGTCCCGAAACTCCCGCACCCGCGCCAGCCCCTCCTCCGGGGACACGTCAAACCGCGGCGCCGCCACCGTCTCGATCATCAAATCGCTCCCTCACTGCGACCCCCTGGCAAGCACAAAGACACGCTACGCAACCCCGTACACAACACAAAGGGAGCTACCAACAAACGGCGCCCCACAAGCGCAACGGCGCAAAAGGCGGCAAGAGAGTGGCCGCACGCGGGGGGCTCCGGGGGGGCGTCCCCCCGGCCATATGACGAAGCGACCCCCGTCCGCGTCTTCTGCGGACAGGGGTCGCCCAGTCGCTCGTGGGGAAGGGGGGAGTTGAACCCCCACGCCCTTTCGGGCACACGGACCTGAACCGTGCGCGTCTGCCATTCCGCCACTTCCCCCCTGGGGAAGAGACTAGCCCTGCCCCAGGGAATGTCCCGACCGCTCATGCGAACTGACTGCGGTGCGGGAACGCCGCTCACGAGGGCGCTGGGGACGTGCTCCAACGCTGCTCGCCGGCGCGACAGCCAGGCAAGACTAGCACGGGTGCATAGCTCGTTGCCTCTCCGACTGGGCAAGGCAGATACCATCAACACCACGGAACCCAGAGGAGGAGCCGGTGAGCGTGCTGCAACGCTTTGAGAAGCGGTTGGAAGGCCTGGTGGAGGGTGCCTTCGCCAAGGTCTTCAAGGGTGTGGTGCACCCGGTCGAGATCGCCAGCGCCATGCAGCGTGAGGCGGAAGCACACAAGGCGATCCTCGCCGGCGGGCGCACACTCGTGCCCAACCGCTATGTCATTGATCTCTCGTCGTACGACCATGGCCGCCTGGCCCCGTACGCTGCCGCGCTCGCGCAGGAGTTGGCGCAGGCGCAGGCGGAGTACATCGGCGAGCACGGCTGGACGGTGTACGGGGACGTCATCGTCGAGGTGGAGCGGGGCGAAGGCCTCGACACCGGGATGTTCCGGGTGACCGCGGAGGTGTTCACCGGTGGCGAGGAGCCCGCGGCCGCGCCGGCTCCCGGCTACGGCCCGCCTCCTGGTGCTCCGGGCGCTCCGGGCCCGGGTCCGGGTCCGGGGATGCCGCCGGGGCCGCCGGCTGGTGGCTTCGGGCCGCCGCCGGGTGACGTACCGGTGAGTCCGGCGGGTCCAGGGCCGCAGTTCGGTGCGCCGCCACCGGGTGCTCCGGGGCAGCCGGGGGGCAACGTACGGCTGGTGTCCAGCGACGGCCGGCAGTACACGGTCTCGATCGGCTCGACCACGATGGGCCGTGGCGAGCAGGCGTCGATGCGGCTGCCGGACGTGGGGATCTCGCGCCGGCACGCCCGGCTGGATTTCGACGGCTCGCAGGTGGTGTTGACCGACCTCGGCTCCACCAACGGCACGCTGGTCAACGGCCAGCGGATCACCGCGGTCGCCCTCAATCCTGGTGACGTGATCCAGATCGGGACCACCACGCTGACGTTCCGCGTGGATGGTTAACCGGTGGGTGCTCCTCGACTGGTAGACATTCGGCGAGGCAATGCCTGATGCCTGAGGTTGTACTCGCGGTAGCCCGGTTCGGCTTCCTGATCCTGCTGTGGATTTTCGTGTTCGCGGTGGTCGGGGTGATCCGGCGTGACGTGTTCGCGGGCGCCCGGCAGCAGCGGCTGGTGGCGGCGCCGCGGGGTGTGGGTCAGGTGTCGCGGCCGCAGCGACAGAAGAAGGGCCGGGCGGCGCGGCAGCTGGTGGTCACGGAGGGCGCGCTCGCCGGCACCCGGATCACCTTGAGCGAGGCTCCGATCACGTTGGGCCGCGCTGAGGATTCGACGTTGGTGTTGACCGACGATTACGCGTCCGCCCGGCACGCGAGATTGGTGCCCCGTGCTGGAGAATGGCTGCTCGAAGACCTGGGCTCGACCAACGGCACGTACCTAGATCGCGCTAAGGTCACCGGACCAACACCTGTCCCCCTCGGGGTGGCTATCAGAATCGGCCACACCGCACTCGAGCTACGGCCATGACCTTGACTCTGCGTTATGCGGCACGAAGCGACCGCGGTCTGATCCGCGACGGAAACCAGGACTCTGTGTACGCCGGACCACGGCTGCTCGCCGTGGCGGACGGCATGGGCGGGATGGCGGCGGGCGACGTCGCCAGCAACATCGTGATCGGCGTACTGGCGCCGCTGGACGAGGACGTCTCCGGCGGCGACCTGATCGACCGGCTGCGGCAGGTGGTGTCCGCCGCGAACCAGCAGCTGCGGGAGACGGTCGACGCCAACCCTCAGATGGAGGGGATGGGTACGACGCTCACCGCGCTGCTGTTCAGCGGCAGCAAGGCGGCGCTGGTCAACGTCGGCGACTCCCGTACCTACCTGATGCGCGATGGCCAGCTGGTGCAGGTCACCAAGGACGACACGTACGTCCAGATGCTGGTCGACGAGGGCCGGATCACCGCCGAGGAGGCGGGTTCGCATCCGCAGCGCTCGCTGCTGACGCGGGCGTTGGACGGCCGCGACGTGGATCCGGAGTACTCGGTACGCGAGGCGCGCAACGGCGACCGCTACCTGCTGTGCAGCGACGGCCTGTCGGGTGTGGTGAGCCACGAGACGATCGCCGACACGCTCGCCGAGCTGAAGGATCCCGACGAGTGCGTCGACCGGCTGGTGCAGCTGGCGCTGCGCGGCGGCGGCCCGGACAACGTGACGGTGATCGTCGCCGACATCACCGACGAGGACATCATCGAGTCCACGCCGATCGTCGGCGGCGCGGCGGCCCGTGACCGGGGTATGGCGACGGCGGCGGATCCGGCGAGCCCGGCGGCCCGCGCGGCGCTCGCCGCCCGTCCGCCCGACCAGCAGGAGCAGCTGAATCAGCCGTACGCCGAGGACGAGGACGACGAGCCGGAGGCCGAGCCGCGGCCGAAGCGGCGCGCTGGCCTGCTGGTGCTGGCGGCGTTGCTGCTGCTGGGTCTGATGGGCGCCGCCGGCTGGTACGGCTGGCAGAACGCGTACTACGTCGGGATCAGCGGCGACGGGCACGTGGCGGTGTTCCACGGTTTCCGTGGCGAGGTGGCCGGGATGCGGCTGTCCGTGGAGGAGCAGCGCAGCGGGCAGATCACCCTGAACGACCTGTCGAAGCTGACCCGTTCCCGGGTGGAGCGCGGCATCCTCGCCGACGACCGCGACGACGCGTACCGGATCTTCGCCAACATCACCAAGGACGACGCGCAGAACGAGTATCTGCTGCAGCCCTGTGGTGGCCAGCCCACCGCGTCGGCGACCAAGCCGGGCCCGAAGCAGTCCAAGGGGCCCTCCCCGGAGCCGTCGAAGCCGGCCGAGTCGAAGCCGGGCGGCAAGACTCCGTCGCCGGCACCGAGCCCGTCGCCGACCGGCGAGCCGGATCGACCCGGCGAGAACTGTCGCGAGACCGGCTGAGGTAGCCGCATGACCGCTCCTGCCGCCGCGATCACACCACCAGCCACGCCGTCGGGCGGCGGGGTGGGTCGGCGTGTCCCGACCCGCCGCAACAGCGAGCTGATGCTGATCCTGTTCGCGGGGCTGCTGGTGGTCATCTTCAGCGCGGGGGCTCAGGCCCAGCAGCTGCAGGAGATCGGCACCGCCGCGCTGGTGATGCCGGTGATGTTCGTGATCCTGATGGTGGTGGCGCACTTCGTCGTACGGTTCTTCGCGCCCTACGCGGATCCGGCGATCCTGCCGTGTGTGGCGCTGATCAACGGGCTCGGGATCGTGTTCATCCACCGCCTGGATCTGGGCGACGCCAACGTGAAGGACCGTCCGGACTTGGCGGCGTTCGGCGACTTCGGATTCCGGCAGCTGCTGTGGACGCTGGTCGCGGTGGTCGCGTTCGTGCTGGTGCTGAGCCTGATCCGGGATCACCGGTCGCTGTCGCGGTACGCGTACACCCTGGCGTTGGTCGGCATCATTCTGGTGCTGCTGCCGCCGATCCTGCCGGCGAGCATCAGCGACCCGGGCAACACCGGCGCGAAGCTGTGGCTGAAGATCCCCGGGCTGGGGCAGATCCAGCCGAGCGAGTTCGCCAAGCTGTTGCTGCTCTGCTTCTTCGCGTACTACCTGGTGCGTAAGCGCGAGGTGCTGTCGCTGGCGAGCAAGCGGATCCTCGGCATCGACTTCCCGCGTCCGCGTGACCTGGGGCCGGTGCTCGTGGTGTGGATCGCGAGTCTGCTGGTGCTGGTCGGCTCGAAGGACCTCGGCACCTCGCTGATGTACTTCGGCTGCTTCATCGCGATGGTGTACGTCGCCACCGAGCGCACCAGCTGGCTGTTGATCGGTCTCGGGCTGTTCATGGCGGGCTGCCTGATGGCGTACAGCGTGTTCGACGTGATCCAGCTACGGGTCTCGGTGTGGCTCGACCCGTTCAGCGACCCGGCCGGGAAGGGCTACCAGCCGATCCAGGCGCTGTTCGGGCTTGGTACGGGCGGCCTGTTCGGCACCGGTCCGGGGGTCGGCGCGGCGGAGACCATCCCGGTGGGCCACAGCGACTACATCACCGCGGGGCTGGGTGAGGAGACCGGGCTGTTCGGGCTCTCCGCGCTGCTGGTGCTCTACCTGGTGATCGTAGAGCGCGGCATCCGTACCGCCCTGCTGGTACGTGACTCGTTCGGCAAGCTGCTCGCCGCCGGGCTGGCGTTCTCGCTGGGGTTGCAGGTGTTCGTCATCGTGGGCGGGGTGAGCAAGCTGATCCCGCTCACCGGTCTGACCACGCCATTCCTCTCGTACGGGGGTTCCTCGCTGGTGGCCAACTGGATCCTGGCCGCGTTGATCCTGCGGATCTCCGACGCGGCCCGCCGGCCTGCCAGCGCCCCGCCCCCGACCGGGAAGCTCGCCACCGCCCATACCGAGGTGGTACGCCTGTGAACGCGCCACTGCGCCGAGTCGCCATCGCGGTGATGGTGCTGTTCGGGCTGCTCTTCGTGAACCTCAACTACGTGCAGTTCTACCGGGGCGACTACTACCGCAACCACTCGCTCAACAACCGGGTGCTGACCCAGGAGTACCAGCGGCAGCGCGGCAACATCCGGGTGGACCGGGACGCGATCGCCACCAGCAAGGACACCGGCGGCGAGCTGCGCTTCACCCGGACGTACCCGAAGGGCGAGGAGTACTCGCACCTGGTCGGCTACAAGTCGATCCGGTACGGGCAGGCCGGCATCGAAGCCGAGTACGACGAGGTGCTCTCCGGCGATGACCCGCGGCTGTTCGTACGGCGGGTCTCCGACATCCTCACCGGCCGCCGTCCGGTCGGCGGCGACGTGGTGCTGACCATCTCCGGGGCCGCGCAGTCCACGGCGTACACGGAGTTGGTCGACGCCAACGCGAATGGCGCCGTGGTGGCGCTCGACCCGACCACCGGCGCGATCCTCACCGCGGTCTCCACCCCGAGCTTCGACCCGAACCCGCTGGCCAGCCACAGCTCCAAGAAAGCCGGCGCGGCGTGGGAGGCGTACCTGAAGGACAAAGGCCGCCCGATGATCAACCGGGCGCTCAACGAGAACTACCCGCCCGGCTCGACGTTCAAGACGATCGTGGCCGCCACCGCGTTGAAGAACGGCTACTCCCCGAGTACGCAGATCCCGGCCGGCCCGAAGTTCAAGCCGAATCAGACCACCGCCGAGATCAAGAACGCGCACCCGTCGATCTGCCCGGAGTCGCAGGTCAGCCTGGAGGAGGCGGTACGGGAGTCGTGCAACACCGGCTTCGCCAAGCTCGGAGTCAAGCTGGGCGCGGACGCGATCAAGGGGACCGCACGGGACTTCGGTTTCGAGGAGAGCGATCTGAAGGTGCCGCTGCCGGTGGCGGCCAGCCACACCGGCGAGATGGCCGACGAGCCGACCCTGGCCCAGTCCTGCATCGGGCAGCGCGACGTACGGATGACACCGCTGCAGGGCGCCATGATCGGCGCCGCCGTGGCGAACGGCGGGGTGCTGATGACGCCACAGTTGATCGAGGAGGTCAAGGGCCCCGAAGGGGTGGGGATCCTGGAGACCTTCAACCCCAAGGAGCTCTCGCGTCCGCTGGACAGTGGGGCTGCCGGCGACCTGCGCGGCATGATGGTCAAGGTGGTGCAATCCGGGACGGGTACCGGCGCCCAGATCGAAGGGGCCGAGGTGGGCGGCAAAACCGGTACCGCGCAGAACGCGGAGGCAGCCAACGACCACGGCTGGTTCATCGGGTTCGCGTTCAAGGATGGCCAGCCCAAGGTCGCGGTAGCGGTCTTCCTGGAGCGGTACGGCCAGGGGGGCAGCAGCAAGGCAACGGAGATCGCCGGCACCGTCATGAAGAAGGTGCTGGAGGAGCGGGGATAGACGTATGAGGGAGAAGTTCTGATGCTCGCGCCCGGCAAATGGATGGGTGAGCGCTACCGGCTGGACGAACGCATTGCCACCGGGGGGATGGGCGATGTCTGGAAGTGCGAGGACACCGTCCTAGGCCGGGCTGTCGCGCTGAAGGTGCTGCAGCCGGCGATGCTCGAAGAGCCCGGCTTCGCCGACCGGTTCCGCGCCGAGGCCCGTGTCATGGCGACCATCAACCACCCGGGCGTGGTCCAGGTGTACGACTACGGCGAGTCCGCTCTGGAAGGCGGCGGCAAGGTCGCGTACCTGGTGATGGAGTACGTCGAGGGCGAGCCGCTGCACCGCGTACTGGCCAACCACGGCCGGCTCACGCCGTCCCGGGTGATGGACCTGACCGCGCAGGCGGCGGACGCGCTGCAGGCCGCGCACGACAGGGGCATCATCCACCGCGACGTGAAGCCGGGCAACCTGCTGATGCGCCCGAACGGCAAGCTGGTGCTGACCGACTTCGGGATCGCCCGCAGCGCGTTGACCGGCAATCTGACGCAGGTGGGCGCGGTGCTCGGCACCGCGTCGTATGTGTCTCCGGAGCAGGCCTCCGGCAGCAGCGGGATCACCCCGGCCAGCGACGTGTACTCGCTCGGGGTGGTCGCCCACCAGTGCCTGGCGGGGCGGCGCCCGTTCGAGGGTGACAACCCGATCGAAGTGGCGATGAAGCACGTACGGGACGAGCCGCCGCCACTGCCGCCGGACGTACCGGACAACGTACGGGCCGTGGTGACCCGGGCGATGGCGAAGGATGTCGCGCAGCGCTGGCCGGACGCCAAGACGATGGGCGAGGCTGCCCGTACCGCCGCCAGTGGCGGGTCCGTATCGGGTGCGGGCGCGGCTGCCGCGGCAGGTGCCGCTGGTGCGGCCGCCGGGTTCGCCGGAGCCACGCCGGCTGCCGCGACTCCCGGCGGCACCTCGGTGATGCCCGCTGTCGGGGGTACGCCACCCACCTCGCCCGCCGCTGGGGGCGGGTTCGCGCGGGGCGCGGCGAGCGTACCGACGCCGTCGACCGCCGACGAGGACTCCTCCTACTACCCCTCTTCTGGAGGAGGCGGCGGCTACGGAGGCGGCGGGTACGGCTCCGACCCCTACGGCGGCGGCCCGCCGAAGAAGGGCAAGGGCGGCCTGATCCTGGGTATCGCCGCCGCGGTGCTGTTGCTGGCGCTCGGCGGCGGTCTGCTGGCGTACCTGCTCAGTGGACAGGACACGCCGAACAACAGCGGCGGCGGGAAGGGTACGCCGAGCGCCGCCGCCGAGAAGCTGACCATCGACGAGCAGGCGTACCTGCGCAAGAACCCCGACGACGTGGAGCGCGACCTGAAGGGCAAGGGCTTCGTCGTCAAGCGCGAGGGGCGGCGGCAGGCCGGCTTCCAGCCCAACACTGTCAACGGCGTCGAGCCCAAAGGTGAGGTCGAGAAGGGCAGCACCGTCACCATCTACGTACAGCCCAAGGGCCTGCTTCCGGATGCGCCGACGCTTCCCGGCGGCGGCAACACCGGCGGCCCCACCTCCCAGCCACCGCCGAGCAGTGAGCCACCGCCGTCGAGTGAGGCGCCGCCCAGCTCTCCGGCGGCATCTCCGACGGGCGGCGGCATTGGCGACGGCTTCCACCGATCCGACGACGCGGCGAAGGACGAGTAGAGAAATGACCCAGCAGGCCCGCCTGTTAGGCAGCCGATACCAGCTCGGGGAGCTGCTCGGCTACGGCGGCATGGCCGAGGTGCACCTCGGCCGGGACCTGCGGCTCGGCCGCGATGTCGCGATCAAGATGCTGCGGGTGGACCTGGCCCGGGACGCCACGTTCCAGGCCCGGTTCCGCCGGGAGGCGCAGAACGCGGCGTCGTTGAACCACCCGGCGATCGTCGCCGTGTACGACACCGGCGAGGAACGCGGCCAGGACGGCGTGAGCCTGCCGTACATCGTGATGGAGTACGTCAACGGCCGCACCCTCAAGGAGGTGCTGGCGGCCGAGGGCCGGATCATGCCGCGGCGGGCGATGGAGATCGTCGCCGACACCTGCGCCGCGCTGGACTTCAGCCACCGGCACGGGATCATCCACCGCGACATCAAGCCGGGCAACGTGATGCTGACCCGTACCGGTCAGGTCAAGGTGATGGACTTCGGCATCGCGCGGGCGCTGGCCGCCGGCACCTCGACGATGACCGCCACCAGCGCGGTGATCGGCACCGCGCAGTATCTCTCCCCGGAGCAGGCGCGCGGCGAGACCGTCGATGCCCGCAGCGACGTGTACGCCACCGGCTGCGTGCTGTACGAGCTGATGTGCGGCCAGCCGCCGTTCATCGGCGACAACCCGGTGAGCGTGGCCTACCAGCACGTACGGGAGGATCCCCGTCCGCCGAGCGAGATCAACCCCGACATCAACCCGGACGTCGACGCGGTGGTGTTGAAGGCGCTGGCGAAGAACCCGGTCAACCGCTACCAGAGCGCCGGCGAGATGCGCGCCGACCTGCTGCGCGCCGCCGCCGGACGCCCGGTGGAGGCGACCCCGGTGCTGCCGGCGGACGAGCGTACCCAGTACGTCGCGGCGGTGCCGGGCCGGCACGCGCCGACCGCGCGGGTGCCCGACGAGGGTGGGCGCCGGGCGGCGAGCTGGATGCTGATCGGGCTCGGGCTGCTGGCGGTCTTCGGCCTGGTTGCGCTGGCCACTGTACTGATCCTCGCCGCCCAGCAGCCGGACATCACGGTGCCCGACGTGAAGGGCAAGAAGACCGCGGCGGCGGTGGCCGAGATCGAGCGGGCCGGCTTGAAGCCGAAGCAGCAGAACTACTTCGACACCAAGTGTGAGAAGGGCACCGTACACACGCAGAACCCGCCGGCCGGCAGGACGGTCGACGAGGGCGAGACCGTGACGCTGACCATCTGCAAGGGCCCCCAGACGATCACGGTGCCCGACGTGACCACGATGAACAAGGACGACGCCGAGAAGGCGCTCACGGACGCGGACCTCAAGCCGAAGATCGTCTACAGGAACGGCTCGGAGGACGAGGACGAGGTGCTGAGCACTGATCCCCGCTCCGGCGCCAAGGTGGAGGAAGGCAGCACGGTCACCGTGTACGTCTCCAAGGGCAACCTGACCACGGTGCCGAACGTGGTCGGCTCCAGCCAGGGAGACGCGGACCGGCTGCTCCGCGCGGAGGGCTTCGAGGTGAAGGTGGTCCACCGTCCCGCCGGGGAGGACGAGGAGCCCGGCAAGGTGGTGGAGCAGAATCCATCCGGCGGCAGCGAGGCTGTACGCGGTTCAACGGTCGAGATCATCGTGACGCAGGAGCCGCAGGAGTCACCGTCGCCGTCACCGAGCCCGTCCGACTCCCCGACCCTCCCGACCGCCGACCGCACGACAGGGACGGCGGAGACGTACCGGCGCTAGCTAGCTGGGGACGCTCAGCCGGCGGGCTTCGACCTGGGCGGCCAGCTCGGGTACGCGGGCCAACGCCTCGGGGTGGCCGCAGCCGGCCAGCCAGTTGGCGAGCAGCCGGTGGCCGCCCTGGGTGAGCACCGCCTCCGGGTGAAACTGCACGCCCTCCAGCGCCGGCTCCCGGTGCCGCATCGCCATCACCACTCCGGACCTCGTACGCGCGGTCACCTCCAGCTCGGCGGGCAGCGTCTCCGGGCGTACGGTCAGCGAGTGGTACCGGGTCGCGGTGAACGGGTCGGGCAACCCCGCCAGCACCCCGACACCGGCGTGGTGCACCAGGCTGGTCTTGCCGTGCAGCAGCTCCGGCGCCTGTTCGACCACCCCGCCGTACGCCTCCGCGATCGCCTGGTGCCCGAGGCAGACTCCGAGGATCGGCAGCTCGCCGGCGTACTCCCGGATCAGCGGTACGCAGACCCCGGCGTGTTCCGGGGTGCCGGGGCCGGGTGAGAGCAGCACGCCGGCGACCCCGAGCTCGGCGACTTCGGCGAGCGATACCTCGTCGTTGCGGCGTACCACGCACTCGGCGCCCAGCTGGCCGAGGTACTGCACCAGGTTGAACACGAACGAGTCGTAGTTGTCCACCACCAGCACCCGCGCGGGCTCGGTCATCTGGTCACGCTAGCTCGGGCTCGGCTCGCCGCTGGCGGGCGGGCTGCCCGGCGGCTCCGACGGCGCGCCGGTCTCGGTGGGCTGCAGGTCGTTGCCCCCCGGCCCGCCCGGCCCCTCCACCTGTACGTCGTCGAACGGCAGGATCGGCTCCGCCCACGGGAACACGTAGAACCACAGCAGCCACACCGCGACCCCGAGCAGCAGCAGCGAGCCGATCAGCTTTCCGGGCACCCCGAACGGGAGCTTGCGCCAGATCCAGCCGTACACCGGGTCAGTCCCCCAGCTCCGGCGGCAACCCGAGCGACTTGGGTCGCGGCTCGCCAGACGTCTTCGCGTGCACGATCAGCCGCTCGTAGTTGTCCCACTTCGGGTTGCAGGTGGTGAGCGTCAACATCGGATCCTTCGCCGTCTCACCTGGTCTGCCGGGCACCGGGGCCACCACCTCCACCGCGTTCGGCAACACGATCTTGGTCTCGCTGATCACGTACTCATAGAAGTATTTCTGGTCTTCGACGAAGATCTTGTCCCCTGGTTGCAGCTTGTCCAGATCCCAGAACATCGCCTTCGCCCGGTGGCCGGCGATCGAGAAGTTGCCGACCTTGCCGGGCATCACCGTGTCCGGGTAGTGGCCGGGGGCGTTCTTGATGTCGGCCGGCTTGACGCCCTGCACCACCACCCAGTGCTTGTCCAGCTTCGGGATGTAGAGCCGGGCGATCGCGTCGCCGGGCAGCGGCTTGGACTTGGTGGGTTGCTCGCCGCCGCCCCAGGTGTCCTCGATCTTGTTGTCGAGCGCGTTCTGGGCGGCGTCGACCTGCGCCGCCTTGCCCCAGACCTCGTACCCGGCGAACAGCAGGACGACCAGGCCGAAGGTGATCAGCAGCTCGCCGAAGCCGCGCACCCCGGCCCGCACCGCACCCGTCGGGTCGCGGCGTCGCGGTCGCGGCGGGGCAGGATCAACCTCATCGGGGGTACGCCGGCCGCGGTCCAGCTCGGCTTCCCAGTCGACGTCGTAGTCACGCTCAGGCTCGGGGTCGAACTCGGGCTCGTCGTAGCCGTAGCCGTCGTGGGGCTGGTGAGCCGGCTCGTAGCCGTCGTGGGGGTCGGTGCGGGGGCGGCCGTAGACGGTGCCGGAGGAGCGCGATGTCGGCTCGAAGGGCGGATCCTCGACCGGTGGCTGGTCCGGGTAGGGATCGTCGTCCCCGGAGGAGGCGCGATGTGACCGGTAGACACCCATCCCGAGCCCCGGTTACCGCTTCGCCCGGGCGTGACTCAGGCCCTCGGTGCCGTCGAATGCTGGCACCTTGACCTCCCGCTTCACGTCCACCTCATAGCCGAGTCCGAAATCGTCCGCCGCCGCACGATACAGCCGTACGCCCTCGGAGCGCTCCAACGCGGCGAGCATCCCGTTGGTGTCGCCGATCGCGGTGATCGTGAAGGGCGGCGAATACACCCGTCCGTGCAGCAGCAGGGTGTTCCCTACGCACCGTACCGCGCTGGTGGAAATCACCCGTACACCCATGATCGACATCGCCTCGCCGCCGCCGGCCCAGAGCGCGTTCACCACCGCCTGCACGTCCTGCTGGTGGACCACCACGTCGTCGGGGGTGGCGCCGCGTGGCAGCCCGCCGTCGGGGCGTACCGGGGCGTCGTTGAGGATCACGGTGACCCCTGGTCCGCGCATCGCGGTGAGCCCAGCGGCCCCACGAGAGCTGTCCGCCCGCGACTGCTCGCCGCGGATCCCGCCGTCGGAGGTGGAACGCCGCCGGGTCTCGTTCTCCACGTCGCGGGCCAGCCGGCGCCGCCGGTCGGCGAGCGAGGCGACCTCCTCCTTGCGCTCGCCGATCAGCTCACGCAGCGCCACCCGCCGGTCGTTGCGCAGCTCGGTGCCCTGGGCGGTCTCAGCGGTGGTCGCGAACAGCACCCCGGCGGCGAACAGCACCGCCGGCACCACGTACGACCAGCCCTTCACGCGGTCCGGACGGCGGCGCGGGATCAGCGGCACCACCGCTCGCCGCAGCGCCGTACGCCATCCCACTTGCACTGCTCGTACCCTTTCCGACCATTCCTGGCCCTCCGATGACCGCACAGGTGACTTCGGCTCGGGCGACCATCGGGTACTGTCGGCCTGCCTTGTCGTGCGTCTCGGTGTGTGGTCCGGTGTGTGGTCCGCCACGCCCCCTCCTTGAACCGCGCGCCGACAGAGCTTGCGCCAATGGGTCGCTGGGAGCGAGCCGGTTACCAGCCGCTTCCTGGCAAGGCGGACGACGAAGCTCGTGGCAGCGCCACGTGCGAGAAGGACAACGCCGCCAGGGAGTGGCTGGTGGCCGGCGCAGCCCCAGAGGACCCGTTGGCGCAACCTCTAAACTACGCTAGCTGGCGAAGTCCCCTGCAGGAGAGCAGCACCGTGCCTAAGTCCCGCGTACGCAAGAAGAAGGTCTACACGCCACCGGCGGAGCTCCAGCCCCGCCCCACAACGGCGGCGTCGAAGCGACCGAGCCCGATGTGGGTGCCGGTCCTCGCCGTCACGCTGATCACGCTCGGCATTTTCTGGCTGGTCGCCTTCTACCTGACCAACGGTTTCTACGAGCTTCCCGACTGGGGTCTGCCCGTCGCGGAGCTGGGCTACTGGAACCTCGCGATCGGGTTCGGCGCCCTGGTGGGCAGTCTGCTGGTGCTGTCTCGCTGGCGTTGACGCCCGGCGGTCGCGCGGCGCACGCCGCCGCGGACCGTTACCGGGCGCGTCTAATCACATACGTGTAGTTTTCCCCACCCGTTATCCACAGCTGTGGGTAACGGATTCTGGCCGTGGGAGGCTTGGATCGTGACCGACGACCCGGCTGCGCCGAAACCGCCCCGTTCCGCCGTACCGGAGTCCGATGGGGTCGGCGCCGATGCACCAGGGGCCGGCGCCTCTCCGCCTGGCACCGTGTTGCGCTGGCGGGTGCCGGGTGGGCTGGTGATTCTCAAGATCGCCGGCACCATCGGCTTCGGGCTGGTCGCGCTCTGGCTCGCCTCCGACGCCGCCGGGCTCGCGCTCGCCGTCGTCGCCACCGCCGCGATCGGCCTGTACGCGCTGCGTGACCTGCTCGTGCCGGTACGGCTCACCGCCGACGGCGAGGGCGTGACCGTGGTGACCGGATTCGCCGGCCGCCGGCAGATCCCGTGGCGGGAGGTCGAGCGGATCCGGCTCGACGAGCGGCGGCGGTTCGGCACCCGTACCGCTCTGTTGGAGATCGACACCGGGGAGACGCTGCACCTGTTCGGCACCAGCGAGCTGGGCGAGCCGGTGGAGGACGTCGCCGAGGCGCTGCGGCACCTGCGTACCGGTCGATGAAGGCGCTGGTCCTCGGTGGGTACGGGGCGGTCGGCGCCCCGGTGGTACGCGAGCTGCGGGCGTACGGGGACACCGCCGTGGCCGCCGGACGCGACCCGAGCCGCGCCGACCGGGTGGTGGATCTGACCGACCCCGGGTCTTTCCAGGCCGCGCTCGACGGCGTGGACGTGGTGGTGAACGCGGCAGGCGTCGAGGATCCCTCGCTGGTCTCGCTGGCCACCGGAGCCGGCGCCGCGTTCGTCGACGTCACCGCCACCGGCCGGTACGTCGCCGCGGTGGAACGGCTGGAACCGGCCGCGCCGGTGTTGCTCAGCGTCGGGCTCGCGCCCGGTCTGACCAACCTGTTGGCGGTTGCCGTGCACCAGGCGGGCTCTGGCGCCGTGGACATCGCGGTGGTGCTCGGCGCCGGCGACGCACACGGACACGCCGCCACCGAGTGGAGCTACCAGCTGCTCGGACGCCACTTCACCGACCCGGCCACCGGCACGCCGGTACGCAACTACACGCGCGGCCAGGTGTTCACGCTGCCCGGGTTGGGGCGGCGGCGCCTCTACCGTACGGACTTCTCCGACCAGCACACCCTCACCCGTGACCTGGGGGTGCCGGTGCGGACGTACTTCGGGCTGGACTCCCGCCTCGGTACGGGCGCCCTCGCCGTACTGACCTGGGTGCCCGGAGCCCGGCGGCTGCCGCACAACGCCCCGATCCCGGGTAGCGACGGCTGGCTGATGTTGGCCCAGGACGCCGGCGGCACCCGCCGCTGGGTACGCGGGCGCGCCCAGTCC